>NZ_FUWM01000009.1 GCF_900167185.1 Selenihalanaerobacter shriftii | reverse complement strand
TGTAATGAAGAAAAAATAAAGAATATTGTTAATAGAGAATTTGACAGAGATCAAACTCTAGATGTTGTAGTCAGTGATTTAACTTATGTAAATGTTAAGGGTAAATGGAATTATATATGTCTGATATTAGATCTATTTAACCGTGAAATCATCGGCTATGCCGCTGGTAAAAATAAGACTGCTTCTCTTGTTACTAAAGCTTTCTCAAGTATTAAGAGACCACTTAATGAAATTAACATTTTACATACTGATAGAGGTAATGAATTTAAGAATAAAGTTATAGATCAGCTATTAAATGTATTTAGTATTAACCGTTCTTTGAGTAAGAAAGGCTGTCCCTATGATAATACTGTTGCAGAAGCTGCTTTTAAAGTAGTTAAAACAGAGTTTGCGTTTAATAAGATCTTTAGTAGTTTTGAGGAATTAGAATATCAGTTATTTGATTATGTAAACTGGTATAATAATCACAGAATACATGGGTCACTAAATTATCTTACCCCTGTAAAATATAGAATGTTAATGTCCGAGAAAAAAGTGTCCTAAAAAGGGTTGACAATCCAGAATCTTTACTTTCAATATCAAGATTTTTTCGTAATTCAGCTGGAAGTACTATTCTTCCTAGATTATCTACTTTTCTAACAATACCTGTTGCCTTCATTGATGTATTTCCTCCTTTTTTACTTGTTCTTCTTATCACATGGTTATTGATTTAATTATATAAAAAAATAGTCATTATGTCAATAAGTAGTCTTAGAGGTATAAATTACACACAAAACCTAATATTATGATACTATTATTTTTGATTATTATATATATTCATTGTATATGTTATGAATGTCCTGGTTTATTCAAGGACATTTGTCACTTATATGTTGTGATTTGAGGAAAAATAAAGGAATTAGTTAGAAAAGCGAATAATATTATATTGTACTTTAAAGTATTAAAATGGGAGGGGTAGTATTATGAATAACAAAATTAACATTAAGCTTAGTATAACTTTAAAACTTGTTCTAATTTGTATTGTTGCTTCTTTAATTACACCAACTGTTATGACATTCTTAAATAACGTATTAAAACTTGGTGAATTAGTTTTTATTCAAGGAGTTATTAATGCAATTGTTTTAGCGATTATTATAGCAATTTTTACACATTTTTTGATAATAAAACGTTTAAAAGTTATTACGAATATTACTCAAAAAATAAGTGAAGGAGATTTTTCAGTAAATAAAATTGATATTGATAGTAAGGATGAATTAGGAACTTTAGCTAATTCTATTAATAAAATTATTGTTGACCTTGGAGATTTACTTAATGAATCTCAAGAAATTGGAAAGAAAAATTCAGATATTGCACACAAGTTAAATCAAATGTCTGAAAAAAATAGTAGCATGAATCAAGAGCAAGCAGCTAACTCTGAAGAATTAAGTGCTACTTTTGAAGAAATAGCATCTATGTCTCAACAGACAGCAGCTAATAGTGAACATTTAATACAATCAACAAATGAAGTTACTGAAGATTCTACATCTGGTTTGGAAATGCTCGAAGATACTACAGATAAAATTGAAAATGCTTCAATAATGATATCTAATTTATATGATAATATTAATGAATTAAATGATACTATTGTACAAGTAACGAAATTTACAGAAGTTATTTCTGATATATCTGAACAAACAAATTTACTAGCTTTAAATGCAGCTATTGAAGCAGCAAGAGCAGGAGAGCATGGTCAAGGATTTGCAGTTGTTGCTGAAGAGATAAGAGAATTAGCTGAAAAAGCTAATAATTCAGCAGAAGAGATTACTAAAACAGTTATGAATACCAAACAACAAAGTCAACAAACATTACAACAAGTAAAAGAAAGTGTCCAAGAAACTAATAGTAGCAAAAAATTAATTATTGATACTCAAGATAGATTTAAAAATATTGTTAACAATGTTAATAAAATATCAGATGATATAGATAATATTTCAGCAGCTATGGAAGAAGTGTCTAGTAGTGTACAACAAGGAACTACTTCTATGCAAGAAATAACTGCCGCTATGCAAGAACAAGCTTATACAGCAGAAGAAACTGCTAATTTAGCTGAAAAGTTAAACGAAATTTCTAATAAACTTAATAAAAGATTCGTTAAAGAAATAGATGTTTAAAACTTTAAGTTAGTTATACTCTATTTCCTGGAAAATAATGTAAAGTTTGCTTTTTAGCTTATACTTATATATAATAATGTAGAGAAAAATTCCCACTAAATGTGGGAATTTATTTTTGAAAATATACTTTTGTGTTATAATAATGTTTAGGACTTTACATAAGGAGTGAGAGTAATGGCTGAAAATAATCAAAATGAAGATAAAAATATTAAAGGTTTCTATCGAACTATCACTTACGGTTGTCAAATGAATGAACATGATTCTGAAAAATTAGCTGGAGTATTACAAAATGAAGGCTATCAACCAACTACTGAATTAGAAAAAGCAGATATAATCGTTCTAAATACTTGTTGTGTTAGAGAAAATGCTGAATTAAAGGTATATGGAAAAGTAGGTTCATTAAAGGAATATAAAAGAGAAAATCCTGATCTCTTAATCGGAATCTGCGGTTGTATGATGCAGCAAGAAGAAGTAGTACAAGAGATTAAAGAAAAGTATTCACATGTAGATATGGTCTTTGGAACTCATAACATTCATGAATTTCCTCGTTTATTAAAGGAAGCTAAGGAAGTTCCTAAGACTTTAATCGATGTTTGGGAGGAAAAAGAAGGATTAATTCCAGATTTACCTTCTAGACGTGAATCAGATCATAAAGCTTGGGTTACAATAATATATGGTTGTAATAATTTTTGTACATATTGTATAGTTCCGTATGTTCGTGGACGAGAGAAGAGTCGTCCAGTTAAAGACATCGTCTCTGAAGTTGAAAAGTTAGTAGAAGAAGGCGTAAAAGAAGTTACATTGTTAGGACAGAATGTAAACTCGTATGGGCATGACTTTGATAAAAATATTGATTTTGCTGATTTATTAAAAGAATTGGATCAAATAAAAGGACTTGCTCGAATTCGATATATGACTTCACATCCGCGTGACTTTACTAATGATTTAATTGACACAATAGCTAATACTGAAAAAGTCTGTCAGCATTTCCATTTACCAATTCAGTCAGGTAGTGATAGAATCTTAAAAGAGATGAATCGTGGATATAGTCAGACTGAATATTTGAACTTAGTTAAAAATATTCGTAAAAAAATGCCAGATGCAGCAATCAGCACAGATATTATTGTAGGATTCCCAGGAGAGACTGAAGAAGACTTTGCAGAAACTTTAAAGGTAGTTAAGGAAGCCAGATTCGATATGGCTTATACTTTTAAATATTCTCAAAGAAGTGGTACTCCAGCAGCTGAGATGAAAGAACAGATTACTGAAGAAGTTAAAAAAGCAAGACTTCAGAGATTAATGGATTTACAAAGTACAATTAGTGATGAAAAGAATCAATCACTTGTAGGGAAAACAGTTGAGGTTTTTGGTGAAGGTGAAAGTAAAAAAGATGAAGATAAACAGATGGGAAGGACGCGAACAAACAAGATAGTTATCTTTAATTCAGACTCTGGTTTGACAGGAGAGTTAATAAGTGTTAAGATAAATAAGGCAACAAGTTGGACATTATTTGGTGATTTGGTTAAATAATCTCCAAATATCAAAGGGTATTAATCTTTTTTCAAGAAAGGTTAATATGTAATAAAACTTAGAGGAGGACTAAAATTATGTCTATTATTGAAAAAGCAGAAACATTGGGAGAGGCAATTGTAGAGTCATCTGAATATGGTGAATTTAAGAAAGCTGAGGAAGCAATGTATGCAGACGATGATGCTAAAGCATTATTAGATGAATATCAAGCTAAGCAAAAACAGTTACAGATGGCACAAATGAATGGTCAACAGGTTTCTCAAGACCAGCAACAGGAATTACAAGGAATTCAAGCTAAGCTACAGGAAAATGATAGCTTTAAAGAATTCATGAGCGCACAAAAGCAATTCGGTCAAGTAATGGAGAGTGTAAACAAAGTATTATCTTCTCATATTGAAGGAGAAGATGCAGCAGAAGAATGTAATAGCGGTTGTTGCTAATTAAGCAATAAAATAATTACTTAGCTAAAGACCACAGGATTTAAATCCTGTGGTCTTTTTTAATTCTATTATATTTTATTTTTAAGTGTAGCTATGATATAATATTATGTTGAGAATAACATTATGATTTATATAAAATAATAATTCGGAGGTGCCAAATTTGGCTAAAAAATTGACTCCAATGATGCAGCAGTATTTTTCAATAAAAAATAAATATGAAGATGCAATTCTTTTATTTAGATTAGGTGATTTCTATGAAATGTTTGCTGATGATGCTAAATTAGCAGCTAAAGAGTTAGAATTAACATTAACCTCTCGTAACAAAGGTAAAGGTAAAAAGACACCAATGGCAGGAATTCCATACCATTCTACTGAATCATACATAGCTACTTTAATTGAAAAAGGATATAGGGTTGCTATTTGTGAACAAGTAGAAGATCCAAGTGAAGCCAGTGGATTAGTTAAACGAGAAGTAGTACGAGTAATTACTCCAGGGACAGTGATTGATAATGAATTTTTAGACGATAAGTCTAATAATTATTTAGCAACTGTTACAGCTGGTAAGAATGTCTTTGGTTTTGCAATTGTTGATATTTCAACAGGTGAATTTACTGTTACTGAGTTATCAGGTAAAAGGGCAGCAGCTAATTTAATTGATGAATTAGCTCGGATTAATCCAGCTGAATGTCTAATAGATCCACAAATTTACCAAGAATCAGAAATAGTTACTTATATTAAACAACAAATTGATCCTATTTTAAATGATATAGATGAGCGATTTAATTATAGACAAGCTTATGACCTCTTGACTGATCATTTTAATGTGAGTTCTTTAGAAGGATTTGGTTGTGAAGGTTTAGACCTTGCTATTGAAGCTGCTGGAGCAACATTAGATTTCTTAATTGAGACTCAAAAAAGAACTTTAAATCATCTAAATCAGTTAAGTACTTATTCAACTCAGGACTATATGGTGCTTGATGCTAATACTAGACGAAATTTAGAATTAACTAAAACAATTAGGGACCAGGATTATAAAGGTAGCTTACTTTGGGTTTTAGATCAAACAGTAACTGCTATGGGGGGGCGCAAATTAAGAAAATGGATTGAACAACCCCTACTTAAACCAGAAGAAATTAATGGTAGATTAGATGCTGTTAATGAAATTAAGGATAATATATTTCTTAAAGAAGAGTTAAAAGAATTATTAGACCAAGTCTATGATATTGAACGCTTAATAGGTAAAGTTACTTATGGTTCAGCTAATGCTAGAGATTTAATAGCACTTAAAAGTTCTATAAATGTTTTACCTAAAGTTGAAGAATTATTAAATAATTTTTCTGTACCTAAATTACAAGATTTAAAAGGGAAGCTAGATATTTTAGAAGATGTTCATTCTCTAATTGAGCAATCTATTCAAGAGGAACCGCCAGTAACTGTTAGAGAAGGCGGTTTAATTAAGATGGGTTATGATGAAGAATTAGATGAATTTAAAAAAGCAATGACTGAAGGTAAAGACTGGATTACTAATTTAGAACAGCAAGAAAAAGAAAGAACTGGAATAAAATCATTAAAAGTAGGTTTTAATAAGGTTCACGGTTATTATATAGAAGTGACTAAAGCTAATATTGATTTAGTACCTGATAATTATGAAAGGAAGCAGACTCTTTCTAATAGTGAAAGATATATTACACCGGAGTTAAAAGAAAAAGAAGCAAAGATTTTAGGAGCAGAAGAAAAGAGTGTTGAATTAGAATATCAATTATTCACAGGAATTCGGGATAAAGTAGGTAATGAAACCAAAAGAATTCAAAAAGTGGCCGATATTTTAGCTCGATTGGACGTTATAGTTTCACTAGCAGAAGTAGCTCTTAATAATGATTATTCTCGTCCAGCAGTGAATGCCAGTGATGTTATTGAAATTGAAGCTGGACGACATCCAGTAGTAGAAGAGATGTTAGAAGAAGAGAATTTTGTTCCAAATGATACTTATGCAGATTGTGACCAAGATAGATTTTTAATTGTTACTGGCCCTAATATGTCCGGTAAATCTACTTATATGCGACAAGTTGCTTTAATAACTCTAATGGCTCAAATCGGTAGTTTTTTTCCAGCTAAAAATGCAGAGATTGGCATAGTTGATCGTATCTTTACTCGAGTAGGTGCTTCCGATGATTTAACTACTGGACAGAGTACTTTTATGGTGGAAATGAATGAAGTAGCTAATATTCTTAATAATGCTACCAAAAATAGTTTGATTATTTTAGATGAAGTAGGTCGAGGAACTAGTACCTATGATGGATTAAGTATTGCTTGGGCAGTAACAGAATACATTAGTAATCCAAATAATATCGGTGCTAAGTCACTCTTTGCTACCCATTACCACGAATTAACCGAATTAGAATCAAAATTAGCCGGAGTTAAAAATTATAATGTAGCAGTTAAAGAAGAAGGTGACGATATCGCCTTTTTACGGAAGATCATTCCTGGTAGAGCTAATGATAGCTATGGAATTGAAGTGGCCAAACTTGCTGGAGTACCAAACCCAGTAATTAAGAGAGCTAATCAGATATTAGATAAGTTAGAGTCAGAATCAGATAACTATCAACGCGTAAATGAAGATGAACCAGTTGAAAGAATTAAAGAGTCTAAAAATGAAGAAATAGTTAAAGATAATAAGCAAAAAAAGGATAATTTAACACAATTAGCACTCTTTAATCCACAGAATGCTGAGTTTTTAAAAGAATTAAGTGATTTAGATATTATGTCTATGACTCCTTTAGAAGCTATGAATAAATTACATCAATTACAACAAGAAGCTAAAGAAGAGTTAAATAAAGATGAGCTTGCTTAAAAAGAGCCGAGGGGTGAAAACTAAATGGCTAATCAAATTAAATTATTATCAGAGGAAGTTATCAATAAAATAGCAGCAGGTGAAGTAATTAACCGGCCATCTGCTGTGGTTAAAGAATTAGTTGAAAATTCAATTGATGCTGAAAGTGATAAGATTGAAATTAGAGTTAAGAACGGCGGAAAAGATTTAATTCAAATTATTGATAATGGACAAGGAATGAGTAAAGAAGATGCTAAATTAGCTTTACAACGACATGCCACTAGTAAAATAAAAGAAGCTAATGATCTTTTTTCTATCAGAAGTTTAGGATTTAGAGGCGAAGCTTTACCTAGTATCGCTGCTATTTCTAGAATGGAAATTAAAACTAGAACTGAAGATAAATTAGGTGGTACTTTACTTAAAATAGTAGGCGGAAAATTACAAAAGGCTAAAGATGTAGGTTGTCCAGTTGGAACCAATATTGTTGTTAGAGATTTATTCTTTAATACTCCTGTTAGATATAAATATTTAAAGACCACCTCTACAGAGATGAGTAAAATAAGCGATATTATTAATCGATTAGCTTTAGCTTATCCTGAGATCTCTTTTAAGTTAAGTCACAACCAAAGAAAGTTATTAGAATCTCCTGGAAACGGAAATAGATTAGATGGAATTTTAAGTATTTATAGTAAAGAAGTAGCTAAGAATATGATTAAAGTGGAGCATGAAGATAAATATATGAAAGTAAACGGTTATGTAGCTAAGCCAAATATCAACCGTGCTTCTCGTAAACATCAATCTTTCTTTATTAACCGTCGTTATATTAAGAGTAGAATCTTAAGTGAGGCAGTAAGTGAAGCTTATCATACTTTATTAGGTAAGAATAGATATCCGATTGTCATCTTAACAATTAAATTAAATCCTATATTAGTAGATGTTAATGTACACCCAACTAAAATGGAAGTTAATTTCAGTAGAGAAAAAGAAATATTCACAGTAGTTAGAGATGGAGTAAAGAAAGCTTTAGATAAAAGTGATCTATCTCCTGAAGTAAAACTAACGACTCAACGTAAATTTACAAGTGCTAATCAAAGTAAGAATAAAGACTCAGAATCTATTGAGCAGCCAGAATTAGAATTAACAGAAAGATTATCCAGTAAAAACAAAAAGAAAAATACAAACCAAGATAAAAAAGAAAATAAAGCTGAACAGAATCAAAATATTAATCAAAAAAAACATGATAAAGTTTCAAATATTAATAATAAATCGCATTCTAAAATTAATAATGATAAAGATGATAAAGAAGAAATTGATTCTAAAAAAATAAAAAAAGAATATAAAGATTCTAATTCTCATATAAAAGAATTAGAATCTGATTATGAATCAAATAAGACTTTAACTACTCTTTTTCCTTTAGGACAAATTGATAATACTTATATTGTAGCCCAAGGCAAAGATGGTTGTTATATTATTGATCAACATGCTGCTCACGAGAGAATATTATATAATCAGCTTTTTAATAAATTTGAGTCAACTAAAATTCAATCACAACCATTATTAATTCCTATTAAGTTAGAATTAACTAGACCAGAAGTTGAGATAATAAAGGAGAATATAGATCATCTAGAAAATTTAGGATTTGAAATTGAACCTTTTGGAGGAAAGACTTATTTAATTAGAGCGGTTCCGCAACTTTTACATAAGTTAGATACTAAAGAAGTCTGTCTAGATATCGTAGATAACTTATTAGATAAAGATAAAATCCAAAAACCTACTAAGCTGATAGAAGATTTGATCATTTTCATTTCTTGTCGTAGTGCTATTAAGAGTGGTGATAAACTTGTATCTGGAGAAATGGAGAGATTATTACAAGACTTAGAGCAATCAGATAATAAATATACTTGCCCACATGGAAGACCAACTATTATTCATCTTTCTCAATCAGAATTAGCTAAAAAATTCGAACGGAATTAAGGAGGCGTAAGAATGAATGAACCATTAGTAGCAATTATTGGGCCTACTGCTGTAGGAAAAACAGAATTATCTTTAGAATTGGCTAAAAGATTGAATACAGAAATTATATCTGGAGATTCAATGCAAGTCTATAAAGAAATGGATATTGGTACAGCTAAACCAACTCCTGAAGAACGTCAAGGTATTCCGCATCATATGATTGATATTCTTTCTCCAGATGAAGATTTTAGTGTAGCTGAATTTCAAGAAAGAGTAGATAAAATAATTCCGGAAATAATTGAGCGAGATAAGCTTCCTATGTTAGTTGGAGGTACTGGCTTATATATTAAGGCTTTAATTCAAGGTTTTATTTTCCCTGATATGGAATCTGACTGGGACTTAAGAGAAAGATTAGAAGCAGATGCTAATGAACATGGTACTGAGTATGTACATGATAAACTTAAAGAGATTGATTCAATTTTAGCAGATAAATTACACCCAAATGACTTACGAAGAGTAATTAGAGGGATTGAAGTCTATAAACAAACTGGGCAGACCAGTACCTATTTTAAAAAGAAAGCTAAAGAGCGTCCTCCTCGATATAGAGCTGTTAAGATTGGTCTTAGAAGAGATAGAGAAGAATTATATGACCGAATTAATCGCCGAGTAGACTTAATGGTTGAACAGGGACTAGTTGAGGAAGTTAAAAAGCTGTATAATGCTGGTTATGATGAAAGTTTAACTGCTATGCAAGGTTTAGGTTATAAAGAAATAATCGGTTACTTAGAAGGAGAATATGACTTAAATGAAGCTATTAGATTAATAAAAAGAGATACAAGACATTTTGCTAAGCGGCAATTGACCTGGTTTAGAAAAGATGAAGAGATTAATTGGTTTGATGTAGATAGACTTGAATTTTCAGAGGTAATTAAACGAGCAGAACAACTAATTAAAAATAAATTAACAGCTGGAGATTTGAAACTGACAGAAGGGTAATTTAAACCCTTCTTCTTTTTTCACACTTTCTTATTAAATGGCATATAATAATTAAAGCTACTACTCTTTATAATTAAGGAAGGAGTGAGTAGTAAGATGACAAAGAAGGAAATTATTAATCAGCTTGAAGCTGGTAAAGTTTCTATTACTAAAGCTTTCCGTCTTTTGAATAATCAGCATGTTAATCATAATAATTTAGCTTTAAAATCAGAAATTGATAGTCAAACTAAGACTCAAAAACAAATTGAAGATATTAAAGCAGAATTAGATGCATTAGTTGGATTAAATAAGATTAAAACTTTGGTTAATGAATTAGAAGCCTTCGTTAAAATACAGCAGAAACGAAAAAACTTAAATTTAGCTACTGAACCTTTAGTGATGCATATGATCTTTAAAGGTAATCCTGGTACTGGTAAAACTACAGTAGCTCGTATTTTTGGTCGTTTATTTAAAGAGTTAGGTCTGCTTACTAAAGGTCATCTTAATGAGGTAGAAAGAGCTGACTTAGTAGGAGAGTACATAGGTCATACTGCTAAAAAAACAAAAAAAGCAATAGATGAAGCATTAGGAGGAATTCTTTTTATTGATGAAGCATATTCATTAGCAAGAGGAGGAGTTAGAGACTTTGGTAAAGAATCTATTGATGCTTTAGTAAAAGGCATGGAAGATAACAGAGATAACTTAGTAATAATTTTAGCCGGTTATCCGCAGGAAATGGAATCATTTTTACAAACTAATCCTGGATTAAATTCTAGATTTCCAATTAAAGTTGATTTTGATGATTATACCCTAGAAGAATTGATTGAGATTGCTGAATTGATGTTAAAAAAACGAGAATATAAATTATGTAAATCTGCTAAACATAAATTATTCCGGATATTATCTAAAGCTAGAAATGAAGTAGGATCTGAAAAAGGAAATGCTCGTACAGTTAGAAATATTATTGAAAGAGCTATTCGCATTCAAGCTACCCGCCTAATAGATAATGAAAAAATCTTACGAGAAGATTTAATGACTATCCAATCAGAAGATTTAAAGAAATCATTTTAAAGAAAAGAAGGGAGCGGTTATGACTAAATCTCTCGTTTTAGGTAAAACGAATGTAGGTAAAACCTGTTTTACAATTAATTTTGCTGATTATTTAGGTGTAAAGGAATTAGAATTTACTATTCGCCAACCTGCTGGCTTTTTATCTACTCAAACTTATCAAGTGGAAAGTGCCTTAAATGAATTAGTTTTTCCTGATGAACATACAACTAAAGAGATTCACAAGGTCAAACTTAAGTTGCCTGCTGGAAAAGGTTATAAAAGATTAGATCTAATTGATACTTGTGGTTTGATTGAAGGCATTCATCCTAATAAAAAAGTCAGGCGTGCTATGGCTCAAACCCTATCACGGATTCAAGATGCAGATATTATCCTACATCTAATTGATTTATCTAAATTAAAAGATAATAACTTAAAAAAAATCTCTAAATTAGACTTAGAAATCTATAATTATTGCCATAGGAATAAGTGTTACGCTATCTTAGCTAATAAAATTGATCTCAAAATAGCTAAAGATAATTTGAATTTTTTAAAAAAAGAGTTAGATTCTGCAGTAATTCTTCCTATATCTGCTCTTTATCAATTGGAATTTAAAGAAGTTAAAAAATTTTTACTTAAAAATGTTTAATTATCTTTGACATATAAATTGCAAATAAACTATAATAGTAATATAAAGTTACGTATCTAAGAATAGAGGTGAATATATATTATGAATAGTGAAGTTAAAATCTTAGTTGTTGACGATGACCAAAATATACGCAAATTAATTAATCTATATCTTAACCAAGAAGGATATCAAATAATTACTGGTAAAGATGGTGTAGAAGCTATTGATTTAGTAGAGTCAGAGGACCCGGATTTAATAATTTTAGATATTATGCTACCTAAATTAAATGGCTGGGAAGTATGTAAGAAATTAAGAGAACGCTCAGATGTACCTGTAATTATGTTAACAGCTAAAGGAGAAAAGTATGACAAGATTAAAGGACTTGATCTTGGAGCCGATGATTATGTGACTAAACCATTTGACCCTGATGAATTAGTAGCTAGAATTAGAGCTAGATTACGTAGAACTGAAAATGCTGACTTACAGAAGGTATTGAAATTTTCTAATCTAGAAATTAATAAATCACTTCATAAAGTGATAGTAAAAAATCAAGAACTTAGTCTACCACCAAAAGAATTTGATTTACTATGGTATTTAGCTACTAACAAAGGACAAGTCTTTAAACGGGAACAATTATTAAATCAAGTATGGGGTTACAATTTCATTGGTGATATTCGTACTGTAGACACTCATGTTAAACGATTAAGAAGTAAGATTGATCATCAAGTGGAAGGTATAGATTACTTACAGACAATCTGGGGCGTAGGATATAAATTTGAGGTTGTGGAAGAATCTAATGTTTAAAGGAATATTCGGTAAGTTAATGGCTCGTTTTGTAGCGGTTATTTTAGTAACATTAATTGTATTAGGAATTTTCTTAACTTATACTTTTGAAGATTATTATTTTAAGAATAAAGAAAAAGAGTTTATAACCCAAGGTAATAAAGTCGCTGATTTAGTAGAACAATCACTATGTAATGGGAATTATGAACAAACCGTAGCTTACTTAAGAAGAGCTAGCGTATTCTTAGAAGGGCGAGTCTGGATTACTGATTCTAAAGGATTGATTTTAGCAGCATCTAATCATAGTCAAAATTGGAAAGGAGTTAAGTTAAAAAAAGAAGAAGTAAAGAAGGTTCTTAATGGGAAAACATTAATTAGAAAAGGTATGTCTAAGATGTTTAACCAACCTGTTCTTTCAGTAGCAGTACCAGTGGTTGTAAATAACAAAGTAGTAGGTGCTGTCTTTGTATACTCCCCTCTTTCAGGTGTGTCAGGTATTATAGGGAAGTTACAAGAGTTATTATTTTTTGCTACTTTAATGGCTATTGTGTTAGCTGTTATATTAAGCTTTACTTTTTCTAAATCTCTTTTAACTTCTCTTAATCGTGTTAATCGAGCAGCTTTAAAATTAGCTGAAGGTAAATTTAATACTAGAGTGGAGACTAATACTAATGATGAAATAGAACAACTTGGTAGAACTTTTAATTACTTAGCCGGTGAATTAGAAGATACTATGGCTAAATTAAACCAAGAAAAGAATAAATTGGAATCTATTTTAGTTAGTATGAATGAAGGGGTTGTGGCAATTAATCAAGAACAAGAGATAATTCTAACTAATCCTCAAGCTACAAAGTTATTAGATCTATCTGAAGATAAATTTGATAAAAAACTGGAAGGAATAATTCAAGATAAAGAATTATTAAATATATTTAATAATTCTTTAGAAAATGAAGAGGTAACAATTAGTGAATTCACTTTAGATCATTTGCAACAGCCGATTAGAATCTTAGTTCATGTATCTCCTATCTTTGCTAATAATCAATTATTAGGAGTAGTAGGAGTAATGCAAGATATTAGTGATCGTTGGGAGTTAGAACAGTTGCAAAAAGAGTTTGTAGCCAATGTTTCTCATGAACTAAAGACTCCATTAACTTCAATTCAAGGATTTGTAAAGGCTATTAGAGATAAGGTCGTTGTAGATGAGAAAGATCAAGAAGAATATTTAAATATTATTTTAAGTGAAGTCAAACGTTTGACCCGACTGGTTAATGACCTTTTAGATTTATCACAGATTGAAAGCGGACAGATTACTATGAATATAAGTGAATATGATTTAGGTAAAACTATAGAGCAAACAATTTTAAATTTACAACCACAAATAGATAAAAAAGAATTAAATATTATTACTAACATCCCTGATATTGATCTTAATCTGTTGATGGATAGAGACAGAATTGGTCAAGTATTATTGAATTTATTAAATAACGCAATTACCTTTACTCCTAAAGAAGGAAAGATCAAGGTTAAAGTTAAGGAGATTGGTACTAAAGTAAAGGTAAGCATAGAAGATAATGGACCTGGAATTCCAGAAGAAGAGCTTAAATATATATGGAATAGATTTCATAAGGTTGATAAAGCTAGAACCCGCACTAGTAATGGAACCGGATTAGGTCTTTCTATTGTTAAAGAGATAATAGAGCAACATCAAGGTCAAATAACTGTAGAGAGTGAATTAGATAAGGGAACAAAGTTTAGTTTTATATTACCTAGAGAATTAAATTAATAAAAAACTTTTCAATGAAAGACCATCTATTAATCAGGTGGTCTTTTTCATATTCCTTTAATAAATTAATATAATAGAGTATAACTTAAATTAGAAGGTGAAAATTTGCAAGAAGTAATTATTATTTTAACAAAAGACTTAATAAGTATTTTGTTAACGGGCTTTACCATTAAATTAATGGATGACTATCTAGACCAAGAGATAGATAAATTAATAGGTAAAAAAACTTTAGCTGGTAGATTAAATAAAGCTGTTATACCTTATGCTTTATTGTTATTTTCATTTGCAGTAGCTTTAAATTCTTCATGGGCCATTTCTCTTTTTTGGGCAAGTTATATTTTAGGTATGGGATATGACTTAAAAAATTCTTTACCTACTAAATTAGAATCATACCAAGAAAGTCTATTCCTATTGATAATAAGTCTTTTATTTGTACAATTCAATCAAATGGTTTCATCATTATTGGTTATCTTTAATATTCAATTAATTGATGATCTTATAGATTATAACAATGATATGCAAGCTCAACGTAATAATTTTATTCATATTTTGGGAAGACGTCAAGTGATTTTATTAATTATAATAATCTCATCCACATCTGCTTACTTAGCACTTAAAAAGACTCTATTGGTTTTACTTGTTGCTCCCGTAATTACCTTTTTATTAGAAGATGAAGGTGGTGAATATTATAAAGATCGGTAATATTTTGGTTATCAGTATACTATTATCGTTGGGGGTTGGATATATTGCAGGATATTATTTTGGAAGAAAAGACGGTTTTAAAGAAGGGTTAGTGATCGCACCTATATTATTGAGAGAAGAATCGCTTAAAGAAGGAAAATGTATTTTATGTAGAAATGATAAAAATGACGGACCTTTGCAGGGAAAAGATAAAGAAGTGTAGAAATAGAACTAATAGGAAGAATATATAAATAAAGGAGGCGTCATTAACATGAAATCCCAAATTAATCTTCAAGATAGCTTCTTAAATCAGCTCCGTCGCGAAGGGATTACAGCAACAATCTACTTAGTTAACGGCTTTCAACTCACTGGAAAAGTAACAGGTTTTGATAATTTTACAGTTATTCTAGATTCCGATGGACAACAACAGATGATTTATAAACATGCTATCTCTACAATCACTCCTCAAAAAACTATTGAAAACTTATTTAAATCTAATTGTGAAGATGAGAACTAAAGTAAGCGGTTGGTAGTGAAAATACTGCCAACCGTTTTTTATGATATTTAACTTATTTATTTCATCATATATTGTAGATTAAAGCAGGAATTTGGATTATTAAATAGAAAGTATTAATAGATGAATATTGTATTGTAATATATAAATATATTGATTATAAGGTGGTGTCATAAGTGAAAAAGATTTATAAAGTAGTAATAATTTTTATAGTTTTTTCTCTATTATTATTTAATAATCAAGTAATAGCTAAAAGCAAATACCAAGCACAATGGCAAGAATCAATTAAAGCTAATAAGAAAATATTAAATCAAAAAGTTAAACAAAATGATATAAAAAAACATTTTAAATTAGGAGTAGCATATGCCAATTTAGGAAAAATAGATTTAGCTAAAAAAGAGTTTGACATCTTAAATGAATTAGAGAATGAACAAAAAACTGAACAAATTATTGAAGAATATAAAATTAAATCAAAAAAAGATCCTAATAATCTCTTTTATTTAAATTACTTAGGATTTGCTTATTATGCTAATGATGATTATCAATTATCTTTAGATATATTTAAAAAGATAGTTAAAAAAGATCCTAAAAATATTTGGTCTTATAATTATTTGGGAACTATTTATGGTAAGTTAGAAAATTATGATGAAGCAGAGAAGGTTTTAAAGAAATCCATGGAGATAGAATCAGATAAATATACTCATTTCTTATTAGGGGCTGTTTATTATAAAAGCGGCCATATATTTAAGGCATTATATCATATGGGGCATTCAGGAAATGTAGGTACTAAGTTTATGGATTAATAATAAATAATTATGGAAACAGGATAAAATAATCGGATATAGAGGGGTTTAATATGGAATTAAATATTATTCATGTTGATATGGATGCTTTTTATGCTGCTATTGAAATAAGAGATAATCCTCAATTAAAAGGTAAACCAGTTATCATTGGAGGAACAAGTAAACGTGGAGTAGTTAGTACTGCTTCTTATGTAGCTAGAGAATATGGTGTCCATTCAGCTATGCCTATGGTTAAAGCCAAAAAACTATGTCCTAAAGGGGTTTGTTTACAACCTAATCATCAAAATTATAAAAAAGTCTCTTCTCAATTACATGATATCTTTATTAAGCATACTGATTTAATAGAGCCTTTAGCTTTAGATGAAGCTTTTTTAGATGTAAGTGATAATTTTCAAAATAGTGTTCAAATCGGAAGAAAAATAAAACGACAAATACAGAGCAAGTTAGAGTTAACAGCTTCAATTGGAATCAGTTATAATAAATTTTTAGCAAAATTTGCTTCAGATTTCAATAAACCTGATGGGTTTAAGATTATCTCTCCTCAAAATGCTAAAAGAATATTAGCAACGCTAGATGTTAATCAGTTGTGGGGAGTAGGACCTAAGACTGCTGCTAAACTAAAAAAATATAATTTTCATAAAGTTAGTGATATTATTACGGCTAACCCCAGATTTCTTATTGATCAATTTGGCAAACAAGGTTATCGAATCTATCAATTAGCCCAAGGAAAAGATAATAGAAAAGTTACTCCACCAGGGACTCCTAAGTCTATTGGAAAAGAAACTACTTTTTCTAAAGACATATCTAATAATGAAGTTTTAATAGATTATCTGAAAAAATTAAGTAAAAAAGTAGTTAATAGAGTTAAAAAGAAAGAAGTTTATGGTAGAACTGTAGTCTTAAAAATTAAATATGAGGATTTTGAAGTTATATCAAGAAGCAAAACAATTAATAGTTATACTGATTCTTATTATGATATATATCAAATTGCTAATGGTCTATTACAAAATGAGAAATTAGAAAAAAAGGTTAGGTTAATCGGGGTTACTTTAACTAATTTAAAGAATAATTTTTACCAACAATTAAGCTTATTTTAAATACTAGCACTTAGGGAGAAACCTTAAGTGCTTTTTGATTTTCAAATTAATATATGAATGAATAATTTTTAATAATTAAAAAAGACTAATATTACTAACAGAATTATTTATAATAGGAGATGAGAAAATGATAAGCTATTTCATGAGAAAAATTTCGGATTCAATGATGGATAGTTTTATGGAAAGATTGATGAAAGATAAGTATACTGATAATTTATATGAAATGGTAACTGTGACTCAAAAAGTTAAGCCTAAAAATTTAATTGAAACTACTATTAGAGCTGAAACAGGCAAACCATTATCAAGACCGTTAGGAAGCCCTAATGTTTTATCAAGATGGGGGAAGATCTTATTTAATCCAGTGCATTTAGTAAAGTTTCCTATTGACGGGAAAACCAAAATAGATACTAATGTCACTATTGGCCCTAAGGCTAAAAAACCTCTTAAAATAAAAAATCCTATTATGATTGCTGGTATGTCTTATGGAGGTGCTTTAAGTAAGAAAATGAAGACTGCTTTAGCTAAAGCTGCTTCTGAAATCGAGACAGCTACTAATTCTGGAGAAGCTCCACTCCTAGAAGAGGAGTGGGAAAATGCTAAATACTTTATAGGTCAGTATAATCGAGGCGGTTGGATGAATGAACATGAGGCATTAAAAAAATTAAATGCTATAGAAATACAGTTAGGACAAGGGGCTCAGGCATCTGCTTCAATGAAGACACCTGCTAGATTAATTGGTAAAGAATATAGAAATAAATTTAGATTAGCAGAAGGACAGCCAGCAGTAATTCATTCTAATTTACCTGGTGTAAAGAATAAAGAAGATTTTATTAATTTAGTAGAAGAATTAAGAAGTGAATATGGAGTTCCAGTAGGCATTAAAATAGCTGCTACCCACTATTTAGAAAAAGAATTAGATATAATGTTACAAGCAGATGTTGACTTCATTACTATTGATGGTTCTGAAGGTGGAACCCATGGTGGGCCTACTACTTTACAGGATGATGTAGGCTTGCCCACTTTACATGCATTAAATCGAGCAACAAATTATTTAGAAAAAAATAATGTTAAAGATGAAGTTACATTAATTATTACTGGAGGACTAACAACTCCTGGACATTACTTAAAAGCTTTAGCCCTAGGAGCAGATGCAGTCTATATTGGAACTATGGCGGTAATAGCTATGGTTCAAACTCAAATGACTAAGGCTACTCTTTGGGAACCACCTGTTGATATGATGCTTTATACTGGTGAGCATAAAGAAGATTTTGATATTGAAGAAGGAGTTGAAAAGTTAGTAAATTATCTTAAATCTTGTACTACAGAAATGAAACAAGTCGTACGTACATTAGGAAAAACAAAATTATCAGAATTAAACCGTAATGATCTCTGCACAGTTGACAAAGATATTGCTCAAATGTCTAGAATAGACTATGCAGGTTTTTCAATAAATAGAGAATATGATAATAAAGAGTTTGAAGAAAGAATAGAACCATTTACGCTAAAAGATGAAGTAGAAGAAACAGATGAACAAAGACTACATTAACTTTAGTTATTTTAATTGAAAATTCTATTTAAATCTTTAGTAGTAATTCCTCCGATTACAATTAAAATTAATAAATAACCTATTAAACCAGTGGTAATAGCTAAGAATAAACTAATTAAATTATTATGCCATAGATTCCAAGAATATTGATAGGTTGCTGGAAGTACAATTAACATAAAACCTGATGCAAAAATAGGCTTTAAAAATAATTGTTTGATATCTAAACCAAAACCGATACTTTTACCAATAGCAATAAAGTTTAATATAGCTACTACTATAAATCTAGCAACAATACCTAGTACTGCACCATTTAAGCCAATATTAGGTTCCTTAACTAGGTAATAGATTAAGAATATTTCTATAATTAAGCCAATAATAGAATTAATAACTACTATATTAGGTTTTCCTAATCCTTGTAATACTCCGCTTAAAATTTGTAATAGATATAAGAAGATTACTCCTAATGAAATTAATTTTAAGATTTCTCCAGCCTGAGGATAGCCAAATAATAGATCACAGATTTTTTTAGGGAATAGATGGAAGGTAATTGCTGCTGGTAAACCAGCATAAATTGTTAATCTTAGTGCTTCTTGATAACGATTTTTAAGTTCAAAATAATTATTGATAGATAATGATTCTGAAATTGCTGGGATTAAACTAGATGTAATAGCAATAGTGATAATTGTTGGGAGATAAACTATCTGTTGTACCATCCCAGATAGCTGGCCATAAAGCTCAGTTGCTTTTGAAATTGAATGTCCTGCCGCTTGCAATCTAGCAGGGATTAAGATTGCTTCCATACTATACATTAAAGAAGCAACTATTTTACCAACAGTAATCGGAAAACCAAATTTAATTAAATTTTTAAAGAGAGTTTTATTGCTTTTTTCACTTTCTGATTCTGTTTCAGATGTAATATTTTGATGCATATCAAGACGTACTTTAAGAAAAATTAGGATCAAACATAATAATCCTAAAGCTTCACCAGCACTAATTCCTAAAGCAACACCTGTTGCTTGATAGTGCAAACTATAATCTAGTAAACTTTTAACAATAACTAAAGTAACTATAATTCGTGTGACCTGTTCTACAATTTGAGAAATTGCTGTTGGAGTCATCATACGTAATCCTTGAAAAAAACCACGAAATATTGAAGAGACCGTTATAAAGAAGAGAGCAGGGGCAATACCCTTTAAAATCAACTCAGTCTGTGGATTGTTCAATAGTCTTGTAGCAATAAAATGAGCATTTAGATAAAATATAAATGAGAAGATGCTACCAGTTAATAAAGCAAAAACTAATGATATTTTTAATAATCTTAAACTTTCGCGAAAACTTTTTTTGGTTATTCGCTCAGAAACAAATTTAGAAATTGCTATTGGTAAGCCAAAAGTAGCAATGATAGCAAAAGTGATGAAAATAGGAAAGACCATCTGAAATAATCCTATACCTTCCGCTCCAATAATCGGTACTAGAATCATTCTTAAACCAAATCCTAAAATACGATTAATTAGGCCTGCAATCATTAAAATAAAAGTACCTTGGAGTAATGTCTGTTTTTTGAAATTAATTGTAATTGCCTCCTTTATATAATTATATATATTCAATATTTAATTATATTCATTTAAAGGTGGCTCATTACAAATTTCCAAAAATAAAAATGCCAGATTTATTATAAATCCGGCATTTGGTTTACAGCTTGTTTTCTTTGTTCCTTATCAGTATGAGTATAAATTTGAGTAGTAGATATATCACTATGTCCTAATAATTCCTGTAATACTCTTAAATCTTTAGTTTGTTTATAAAGCATTGAAGCAAAGGTATGACGTAATTTATGTGGAGTAATCTTACTAGCATTGCGAACTCCGGCCTTTTTTGCATACTTTTTTACCATAATCTGAACTGTTCTTACATTAATACGATTACCTCGATTAGATAAGAAAAGGGCTTTACGAGCATCTTTGTTATTAGGTTGAATGGTATCACGATAAATTAAGTGTTCTTGAATTGACTGAATTACATCAGTATGCACAGGAACATAACGTTCTTTACTTCCTTTACCATAAAATTTAATTGATTTATCTTGAAAGTCAATATTTTCTAAATTTAAATTTGTTAATTCAGAAACTCGCAAACCACAATAAATAAAGACTTTCACAATCGCTAAATCTCTAATAGAAGTAGAAGAATTAGAATTGCGAATAGCTTCCATATATTGTTTTGCATCATCCAATTGAAGATAAATAGGTTCCGCTCGTAAATTTGATTTTGTAGCTTCAATAGAATGGGCTGGATTTTTTTCTAATATATTCTGTTTAACTAAATAATTAAAGAAAGAACGAATACTATATAACTTTCGATTTCTAGTAGCTGGAGAATTATCTTTAATCAAAATAATATCACCTAGAAATTCCGTTAGTTCATATCTAGAAATTGTATCAATATAAATCTTATCAGGATCATAATTAAATTCATTTTGAAGATAACGAAAAAATAAATCCAGGTCACGTTCATATTCTTTAATGGTTAATTCCGAAAAACCTCGTTCAGCAACTAGATACTTTAAAAAACTATTAACAGCTTTTGTATAATGAAGTTTTTTCATATGTAAGACCTCCTAAAACAACAATGTATATATTTATTTCTTTAAATAATTCATTTTCTCCTGCTTTTTTATATTATTTCGTAAAAGATGAATTTTGCGAAATAATATTCGAGCTAAGTTCTCATTAAAGCAATAATATAGTTATTAAATAGTAAGGCGTTTCAATAAAATCTTTGAACAAAACTATTATTAATCTTATTTATGGTTTCAATAATTAATTCTAGTTTTTTTATTAATAATCTTATTATCTAACAACTATCTATTAACTCTTTGTAGAAAGTTTTAATAGATAGTTTCAAAAAATGCTTTCGTATTTTGTTCCAATGATGTTTACAAATAAAAACGTTTTTATTCTCTTAAAATACTAATTTGATTTTTTCTAATTCATTTTAAGTTACTTGCCATATCCCTAGAGTTTATAAACTCTAGGGATTAAAAAATTATATTTTTTATTTCAAATTATATTTTTTATTTCAAATTATATTTTTTTAGTTTTAAATGTAATTTTTAAATTTCGATTTCTTTTAGTTGTTTTTTTAATTATTCCTTAATTTAATTACAGTCAATCCATATAAATTATTTAATTGATATTTTAGTAAGTTATTTTTTTGTGTAACAAATTAAAAAAAGCAACCGCGCTAAACGGTTACTTTTTTTAATAATTAAGTATTATTCGTATTTGATGTCAGTGACTTTAATAGCTCTAAAATCGGAGTCATCACCTTCTACACATTTCATACAATTATTACATACCTTGTTTTCATTTAAATCACAATAATCACATTCTCGACATCCAGTGCATATTTTATGCTCTAGAACACATTCTGAAATTTCAGGACTATTCATGATCCAACCCACCCTTTGATTTTTTAAATATTTAATTTAATTATTATATTAGCCAATCTCCATTTGCATTTAAATAATTTATCTTAGCCAAGCAATTACTATTATATCATATACTTATTCATAATCAATATTTTTGTGATTTTTTTATAATTTATTACTTTAAAATTTGGCCCATATAATATATTCTATATTTTGAATAAAACCCCTGCATATTTGTAGATTAAATTACTTATTTTGAGGAATTTCAATTATTTGGCCGGGTTGGATATTAGCATTAGTTAAGTTATTGATTTTTTTAATTTGATAAATTTTCTTTCTAACATCTATTTTTGAAGAATAATGTGCTTTAGCTATTATCCATAGTGAATCTCCAGGTTTAACTTTTATCTTTTTCATATGTATAGTTCCAGTACTTACAACTGTATTACTTATAAGCAAAAACATAACTGTACAAATAATTAAAACTAGTCCTAAATTCAAAATTCCCCTTTTTGAATTTTTATTCTGTTTAGAACGCGGATAACAATTAACAGCATAATCCTTCATAATACATCCCCTCCTATGTAGAACGCTAGTTTCTAGAACACCTGTTCTAATTATATTATATACGAACATCTGTTCCTTGTCAAGGTAAAACGAACAAAAGTTCTAATATTAAGGGAACACGAGTTTGATTTAAGGAGTTACTTATGGTATAATATAAATAATTTGATTATAATGGAGGTGCAGCAATGGAAGAACTATCTAAGCGACAACAACAAATTTTAACTTTTATAATGAAAGAGATAAATCAGAAAGGATATCCACCGTCTGTACGTGAAATAGCTAAGGCAGTAGGATTAAGCTCTCCCTCTACTGTTCATTCCCATCTTAAAACTTTAGAAGAAAAAGAATATATTCGTAAAGACCCTACTAAACCAAGAGCAATTGAGGTTTTATATGAACCTGCAGATTTAAATAAAACCAATAAAGAGTTAGTTAATATTCCTATAGTTGGTAATGTGACTGCTGGAGAGCCTATTCTAGCTATTGAAAATATCGAAGATACATTTCCACTTCCTATTGAATATATTAGTGACACTAGTGATGAATTATTTATACTTACTGTTGAAGGTAATAGTATGATTGAAGCTGGAATCTTAGATGGAGATTATGTAATTGTTAAACAACAAAATACTGCTAAAAATAGAGATATTGTAGTAGCTTTATTAGATGAAGAAGCTACTGTAAAGAGCTTTTTCAAAGAAGACGAACATATTCGTTTGCAACCTGAGAATAAAACCATGGAGCCAATTATAGTTTCTAATGTAAAGATTTTAGGAAAAGTAATCGGAGTTTATAGAAATTTGTAAATTACATATAAAAAAGGTTCTAAGATTAAAATCTTAGAACCTTTTTTATTTAAAGTTATCATCTTCTGCGTTATTCTCTTCTGTCTTTTTGAATTTAATAGCATTTGTTGGACAAGCATTATAACAGTGAGCATCTCCTAAACATTTATTATTGTTTGGATTATCTGCTTTTTGGCCTTGAGGAGTATTTACTAGTATATATACATCTTGCCCACATATCCTAATACAATTCCCACAACCTATACATTTATTCCAATCAATCTCTTCACTATATAGTAATTCATACTCTTCACCAGCTTTATTAACCGCTTTTTTACTCATAATCATCACCTCAAAGTATTATATTATCAAAAAAGAGATTCGTTTCTTTTTAAAAGAATAAATAAAATAACCAATATTACTAAGTAAGGAAAATAATAATTATATTTATTATAAATAGTTATTTCATTATTTCTTGCTAATTTTAATTCATAAATAAGAGTGTCCGGTTGAAAAGGAGACATTTTTTTAATAACCTTCCCCTTTTTATTAATAATTCCACTAACTCCAGTATTACTTACTTTAATAACAGGTCTCCTATTTTCTACTGCTCTAAAAATGGCAGCTTGCCAAATTTGAATTGGAGCATTACTTTGATGAAACCATGCTTCATTAGAAATATTAATTAAAAACTGACTGTTAGAAGCAAGTTCGCTAACTAAAGATGCATTTAAAATTTCCGAACAGATAGGACTACTCCAAGTCACTCCTTTTAATTTGAAGTATTTTTCTTTTTCTCCTGATGTTTTATCATTGACCAGTTCACCTACAAAAGCAGGTAGTAAATTTCTAAATGGAATATATTCACCAAAAGGAACTAAACTTAATTTACTATAATTATCCGTCATCTTTATCTGTTGATTAATTAAAATAGCTTGATTATATACATTATCATTAATTTTATTTAGCGCTCCAGTAAATAATGACACATTAAACTTATTAATTCTTCTTAATAAATACTTCTGCCAATTCATATTATCCGGACTTAATACAAAAGGAATTGCAGTTTCTGGCCAAATTACTAAGTCTAAATCATTATCTTCTATTAATTGATCAGTTAATCTAACATACCAATTAATTATATTAGTCCTATGTTGGTGGTCCCATTTAATTTCTTGAGAGATATTAGGTTGCATTAAACCTAATTTTAAACTTCTTCTTGCTTCATTAGTAGGAAAATTTAAATTAATTAATCCATAGCTAAAGACAAAAATCAAAAGTAAACTAACTGTAATTACTTCTAACTTATTTAAAATTTTATTATATTTAAAGTGTAAAATTATTTTATATATTAATACATTAATTAAAATAATAAGAAAAGTTACTCCATATACTCCTGTTATATCTGCAATCTGTATTAAGATTGGAAAATATGCTTGAGTATAACCGATAATACCAAATGAAAAACTACTATCTATAGTTCTTGTTAAATATTCAATAATCATCCAAGTAGCAGGGATTAAAAATAGAATAAAATTTTGATAATGTTTTATTAAATAATTACTTATTAAAGCAAAAGTACCAATTAGAATACTTAACATAATGCTTAAAAATATAGTTACAATAACGGCAAATGTCAATGATAAATCAAAAATAAGTTGAGGGTAGACTATCCAATAAATTGCAGTTCCAAAAAAGAATATCCCACTTAACACCCCACTTCTAAATGCCATTCTTGGTGTTTGGTCTTTAATGACTAACAAAAGTGGTACTAAACTAAACCAACTTATAAAATATAAATTAGGGTATGAAAATGGTAATCCTGTTAATAAACCACTAATTATAAGTAAAATTATATTTATTAATTTATTCTTCATTATATTTTGCCACCTAACTTCTTAATATCAAAATTAGTGCTAACAATACGGCTACTGCTAATCCTAACCAGAGCATATAAAACCTCCTATAGATATAATTAATTATAAAATTATTATACCATAAAATTGCAATAAAATCCATCTTTTAAGTATATCAAAAAAATAAAGACTACTCAAGATTCTGTTTTAATCTCAAGTAGTCTTTATTCTATCTATTTTAAAAATGTTATTTTGTTTTTACTACACCTTCGTCTAGTTCAGCTATATCTTCACTTAAACTAGTAACATCTTTACCTAAGAAATTAACAGTTAAAAATAAAGCAACTAAACCTATTGGGATAGTAATCATAGCTGAAATACCCAATCCTGCTGGAATAAAGCCAACTAAAATAGCTATAAGAGCAGCAGTAACAGCATAAGGAATCTGAGTTTTAACATGATCGATATGATCTGCTGCTGATGAAGTTGAAGACATAATAGTTGTGTCTGAAATTGGTGAGCAATGATCTCCAAAAACGCATCCAGTTAATACAGCACCAATAGTTGGAGTTAATGGTGCTCCTAATTTAACAGCCATAGGAATTGCCAGTGGCATAATAATAGCATTAGCTCCCCAAGATGTTCCTGTAGCAAAAGCAACAATACAAGGTAAAACAAACATCATAGTCGGTACTAAGAAAGGTGGTAGAACTCCTTTTGTAATACTTACAATATAGTTAGCAGTTCCTAACTCTTCAATGACTCCACCTAAAGACCAAGCTAATACTAAGATAGCTGAAGCTATGGCTAAAGATTTAATTCCATTTATCCAGGCCTCCATTATCTCTTCAACAGATAAAACTCCTTTGAGTAATGAAAGCAATCCAGCGACAAATGTACCACCAAAGGATGCCCATAATAATACTACACTAGAATCAGCATCTCCAAATGCTTGTCTAATAGTTGCTCCTTCAGCTCCTCCTCCATTATACCAAAGACCAACAATAGTAATTACTATTACAGAAATTATAGGGATAAATGCATCATACCAAGTCAAGCGCTTACCTTCAGGCACCTTCATATCAGTTAACTCTTCTGAAGCCATAGGTGTAGCTCCATCTCTTAATAACTTACCTTCTGTTCTAGCACGTACTTCTGCATCATACATTGGACCATAATCTTTCCCTAAATATGCAATGAATAGTACTAAAACCAAAGCAAAGATACTATAGAATCGATAAGGGACTGTTTGTAAGAAAGTTGTATAAATATTTTGATCCATACCTAGCTTAGTAAAGGCGTCTTGAATTAACCCCATTTCATAACCAATCCAAGTTGAAATAAATGCCATACTAGTCACCGGTGCTGCCGTACAGTCTACAATATAAGCTAATTTTTCTCGAGAAACTTTAAGTTTATCAGTAATTGACCTCATAGTATTACCAACGATTAAAGTATTAGCATAATCATCAAAAAAGATTAATAATCCCATAAACCAAGTAGCAATCTGTGCTTTTCGAGCTGTTTTAGCCTTCTTAGCTAAAAAATCGGCCACCGATTGAGTAGCCCCAGATCTACTAATGATTCCTACCATACCAGCTAAAGTTAACAAGAATAAAAGTATAGCTACATTCCAAGAATCAGTTAACGAATTAACCATATAAGTATCAACTGTTCTCATAAAACCTGTTAATGGATTGAAATTTGCTAAAATAGTTGCTCCAATAAAAACCCCTGCAAATAGTGAAACTAAGACTTCTCTACTCCACCAAGCTAGAATAATTGCTAATAAAGGCGGAAGTAAAGATATCATTCCGAATTCTTCCATTAATTATTGCCTCCTCATTTATTATATATTTAAAAATAAAAAATCCTCATCCCAATTTATGAGATAGCGCACTCCCGAAGACATTTGTCTTCAAAAGCAGTCCAATACCTATTAGATATTAACCCAGTATTAGAAATTAAGATTTCTCTAATACTTCGGCAATAGTCCTTTTCATTTTAGATCATAGCTAATCTTAATAGCTCACTAAAATTACTTGTGACTCACTGCACCTCTACCTCATCATATCAGATGAGGCTTGCATTAATTATGCAATTTTCAAAAATAGTATAACATATGTCAGTTAGTTATGCAAGGATGAAAAAGAGTAAATTTAGTTATTTTTCGTGTAATTACTCTTTTTTATAACGTTCTTTGTAAAGATTTTTATTATATGCAGCTTCTCTATTAGAACAATCTTCCCTAGAACATAACTGACAGTTCTTGAAACTTGTTTCAGTTGGAAACCAAATTCCTGAAGTAGTCTTCACTGGCTGCATTAGAAAACTACTGGTAAGTTTAACCCCTATTTTCTCAGTAGGATCTTCTAAAAGTTCAAATAATTTTTCCTGTTCACTTATTGGCCATTCAGGTAAGGATCCTGGATTCATTTTTGAAATTGATCCTGGATTATTAAATTCTGAGATATGTTTTTTAAGAGCATCTCTAGCAGCATCTAATGCCATATCTTTAATTACATCTATCCAATAGCTTTCCAGCATATCATTATATTGACCTGACCATTCTTCTATTTCCTCACCACTAGTTGCAATAAATGGAAATACCCTTTGAACAGATTCAAAATTTACACTAAGAATTCTACTATTAAACTCAATCCCATCAATAATTACAGAATCTTCTTTATGTTCATTAATATAAGTAATTTTATAAAGTGCTTTTGGTTTAGCTACTTCCATAGCCTCATTAGCAAGCTCTTTAATTCTGTTGGCATTTTCACTTTGTAGTTCAGTCTTCAATTTTTTTAATAATTTTTTAAAATTAATTCTAAAATCAATATCATCTAATAATACTTCTTTCATAATAGCATCTCCTTTGTTTAAAATTTAATTTTGTTTTGGAATCTCAAAAGCACAAGGTCCAACTTGACACTTTCCACAAACATCAAAAAGACTATCTGCTTCTCCAAGTTCATTTTTAAAATTTCGATCATTCTTTAAAAGTAATGAATAACATAAGTGTCTATCTAATCCTTCTTTAGTTAACGCTCCTGTTGGACATTCTCCGATACAAACACCACAAGTACCATTCTGATAATAAAGACATGGCGTCTCTGTAAATTTATCTGAAGGACTAACGTACTTGTCTATCACAAGACTACCATATCTTCCTGCGCTACCTTGTTCAGTAATTAACATCTTATTAAGACCAAAATCTCCTAAACCACATATTTTTGCTGCACTTCTGTGGGACCATAAACTAATTAATCTTTTTTCGTCAAAATTATGAGTGGATTCTTCCCAACCAACTTTAATCTCTTCTTCACTTAATCTTTCTTGTAAAGCATTACATATCTGATTAATTAATTCATTAGTTTCTTTATATGCAATTGCCCATTCCTTTGTACATTTATTTTTGTGCTGATTGTCTTTTACTATTTTTTTAGAAAAAGGTATAAAAAAAGCAATAACACTTTTAGCATTAGAGAGTATATCTTCGGGTAATTTATATTCTGGAGCGACTATCTTTTTAAGTTTTTTAAAATCACTATCAGTAGCATCAGCATATCCCACTAATGCCTGACGATATTTAGTTTTAGTTTTGGCATTGGAGACTCTGTCTTTTATAGTATTAGTAATTATTTCCTTGATCATTTTAATTGTCCTCCTTTATAATATCTTATTTCCTAAAAAACATTGAGTTTTTATTACTTATATATGTTATTATTTTGCTTTTATTTAACCAATTAATTTTTAAATTATCTATTTACTAAATAACTTCCAAGGAGTGCCTTTATAGTTTCTACTTCAGAAGGTTTGTTTGCTTTAATAACAAAGTGTCCTCCTTTTATTAGAATATTAAAGTCATTAATTCCTTTTTTTTCTAAATGATTTTCTACTTGATGAATATCATTATTTTCAGCTAAAGGTACTTTTTCGCCTACCAAATCTTTATTAACATAAATATTGAATCTATCATATGGTAAATTTTGATCACTTATTGGTTCTTTATCAAACCACATATAACTTACCTCCTAATAAATAAAATTTCTTTTCAGTTTAAGTATATCCTTTAAAAACAAAATTATAACAAAATTCTTGATTAAATTTATAACTAAAAAATCGAGAGATAGTTAAGTGATTATATTAATTAATTACAATACTGAATTAACAATCTCCTCTGTAAAGTATAAAATTAATAAAATATATTGATAATAAATTATATATTAAATCAATCCTGGAGGAAAAAACATGTTACATCTTATAACAGAAGAAGATATAGAACAGGCTGTTGATTATTTAGCTAATACATTACCAAAAGAAACACTTGAATATGCTTATGATCATATTGAAGGTAGTCAACCAAATCATATTCTTTTTCACTTTGGTATAAAGGATAGGGTAAAATGTGCTTTAAAAGAAGGAGATTTCGACTGGAATGATGATATACACGATGATCTTTGGGAAAGACTTACCCATAAAGCTGCACAGCAAATATTTAAAAAATAAATTAACTAATAATAGAATAAAGTCATTCACAATTTGAGGTTTTTCGTCATAAGATATGATAAATAGAAGAAGGAGGTATAACGATGTTACAAAGTAATCATTCTTATGTTGAAACACATCCACTTGAGCCAGTTGGACCGGCGGAAGATCTCTTTATTGTTGGAGTATCAGTATTTGAAATTACTGATTTTGAACCACCACTCCAAAGAGCAACAGTTGTAGGAATAAACCTACCTGATCCAGGAACATTTGGACCTTATAATTCTTATATAGCTACCCTTGAAATCCCTAATGATCCAGCTGAAGAATTGACTGATGTTCCTTTAGAACCAACACCAAACGAAGATGTGTGGGCAGGTACTACTTTCCTGGATTTTGGAGGAACCTTACCACCAATTGATGTTTCTGTACGCCCTCAACAAGAAGATGGCACAAGAATTGGCCCTGTAATTTTACAGGGTACTGTTTTTGGTGAAGAAGTTGATGGAGATAACGGGAATAATGAAGACAATAATAATTCACCATTTAGAAGCAGATATAGGAGAAAATAAAATTAATTAGGGAGAGCTAAATTACAATAACTCTCCCTATGATTATAATAGTTAATATTTATGTTTTTATATTTATTTAGCTAATTTATAAATGCTTAATACATCTCCTTTATTTAATTTCTTAAAATTTCCTACAGGACCGTTTTCAGTGCATTTTTCTGCCATTTCTTCTACGCGGTCATCAGAAATATCCATTTCTTCTAATGTCACTGGTAATCCAATAGAACTAAAGAAATCTTTTGTTCTTTGTATACCTTCTAAAGCTGTTCTTTCAGGATTATCAAAATCAAATTCAACATTCCAAACTCTAATAGCAAATTGAATAAACTTATTCATATTTTCTTTATATACATACTTCATCCATGCTGGAAAGACTGTTGCTAATCCTGCCCCATGAGCTACATCATATATTCCACTAATCTCATGTTCAATATCATGTGATGCCCAATCTTCAATCCTACCTGTACCTAATAAGCCATTATGGGCTATTGTACTTGCCCACATCACTTCGGATCTTGCTTCATAATTTTTAGACTCATCTAATATAATAGGAATATTTTTGATTATGGTCTTTAATGTTCCTTCACATAATCTATCTGTTAAGTCCACATTATCTGTATTAGTAAAGTATCTTTCCATAATGTGTGCCATAATATCAGCGGCCCCACAAGCGGTTTGATAGTCTGGAAGAGTAAAAGTTATTTCTGGATTAAGAATTGCAAATTTAGGCCTAATTAAATTTGAACCAATAGATCTTTTATATTCTCCTTCTTCTTTTGTAATTACAGATCCTACACTTGATTCACTTCCTGCTGCTGGAATCGTTAATACTACACCTATTGGGAGCGCTTCTTTAACTTCTTTCTTTCCCATATAAAAGTCCCAAACATCTCCTTCATATGGTACACCAACAGCAATAGCTTTAGCAGAATCGATAACGCTTCCACCGCCAACAGCTAAAATAAAATCAATATCCTTTTTACGACAAATCTCTATACCTTCTTTGACGAGACTAAGACGTGGGTTAGGTTGTACACCACCTAATTCAATTACTTCTACTCCTGCTTCATTTAAAGAATTAATTATTTTATCATATACACCATATTTTTTAATACTTCCTCCTCCATAATGTAATAATACTTTATTACTAAACTCTGTTGTTTCTTTACCTACTTGTTTCTCTGTTTCTCTTCCAAAGATTATTTTAGTAGCATTTTGAAATGAAAAGTTTTCCATTATTAAGCAGCCTCCTCTAGTTTATTTTAAACTATATTTCTATGTATCCTTGATTTATATTCTATGTCAGAATTATAAATTCCTTTATCTTTATTTATCAGCCTTTTTTAGGTCAATTTATAAAATATCATAATTATATTATTTGTCTAATCTAAATAAATTATAAAATAAAAAACACATTACTACTTAATATAAATAATATACCTTAGTATAAAATGCAGTATTTTGTAGCAAATTAGAATAAGCATTCATAATATATAGTAAAATATCACAACAGGAGGTTAACAATATGCCCTTAGAAGAACAGTTACTAGAACAAATTGGTGATTATGTAGAAGTAATTGTAACCGCTGGTGCAGGCTGTTGTTCACAAGAAGGAGTTTTATCTGAAGTTGAGGAAGAAGCATAAAATTTTAGTTATCATAAAAGATTAAAGATCTCTACACTTAAGACAAAGGTAATTCATAATATGAATTATCTTTGTCTTTTCATATCCTACCTAAAATTTTGAGATAACACTAATGTTACTATTTTTTAAAATATCATATAATTTAATATAGAATATAATTTATTGTAACAATTCAAAGAGATCCATCATAAAATATAGTAAATTAAAGCTAAAGGAGGTAGATAGAATGCCATTCGATGAATTGTTGGAAGAACAACTAGGTGATTATGTAGAAGTAATTATTACTGCCGGAGGAGGTTGTTGTACACAAGAAGGAATCTTATGTCAAGTAGCAGTAGATAATATTATTCTAATTAATGATGATGTAAGAATAGAAATACCATTTGATTCTATTGCAGCTGTAAGAAAATTAGCTGGTGGAGCTCCATTTGACGAAGAAGTTGAAGTATAAGTTATCATAAAAGATTAAGTGTATTTATAGTTAAGGCAAAGGTAATTCATAGTATGAATTGCCTTTGTTTTTTATAGATCACTCCCGTAGTTACAGTAGCTACGGGAGATATAGCCTATATGCAAAATTCATAAGCTACTTCTTTTTAATTTTCATATAATTAATAATTAATTTATCTAATTTCTCACTTTTTTCAATTACTTTTTCTCTAACTAAATCGTCTTTATTATTCACTATTTGAACAAGCTCTAATTTCGACTTATTAATTTCTGTTTTTAGACACTTAATATTCATCTTTAATAGCTCCTTTTTTAAAATTATTTATGATAGTTAATTTACGCTTATGATTTAATCTTATATACTTTTATTTCATCACCAATAATTAACTTAACTTTATCTTCATTTAACTTTCTTAAGTAATAAATATATTCTCGAATCTTTATTTGTTTTGGTTTATGTTTTTTAGCAATTGCCCATAAAGTGTCCCCAGCTTTAACTTGATATTTAATAATTTCATAATTGTAACTTTCCCAACCGTATTCATTATTACTTGTATGAATAAACATAATTACTAAAATTATAATTAATGACATCACAGCTAACGTTAAATTTTTCTCTAAAATATCAATAATAAATTCTCCTTTAATAGCTTAATATCTTTAATTATATTATATTAATTTTTAAGATTAATTTCAGCTAAAGTTATCACTATCTTTTCTGATAAATATCACATTAACTATTAAAAATAATGTAACTCACTTTTCTTTGATAAAAACAAAAGCAGTTATCAAATTTGATAACTGCTTTTGCTAAACTTCATTAAGATTCTATATTTATTTGATCTCGGTCTAAAGTAGTTCCTCTAGTTGTTACAAATTCTAACGTATAATTACCTGGATTAGGTAATTGATTTTTTAACATTTTAATTAAATGATATCCTCTTTGTTTACGGTTAACTACTACTTGAATAGTCATATTTTCTAAGTTTAGACTATCAATATCATATTCAATTGCTCCAATAACTATATTTCTATTAAAATCTGTTCTACTTGGTATCTGAATACCAAATTCATCCAGTATATTTGTTAATTCAACTAGATTAGTTGCTCCAAAGAATCTTTCTTCAAGTCTTCCTCTAAAATTATCAGTATTATTTCTAGCCAAAGTCTCAAAATCAAACTCACCTGTTGGTGGTTCCGCATCACATTCAGGTATATTATCTTTTAATTCATCTAATTCTTCAAGGAATTTATCAGTTTCTAAGCGGACATGAGCTGTTAGAATTGGAGTTGGAACTGTACTTAATACTTGACAATCTTCAACTAACTCGTGAGCTGCTGCCTTAAAATCACGTAATTCAGTTGTTGCCTCTATAACTTCATTTGTAAATCTAATTACTGTATTAAAACAATCAGGGAGTGACTCTGCCATCGATTCTAAATCACGAGCGATTTCGAGTAAACGTGAAAAAATTTCGCGAAATTGTTCTGCTTGGGTTAATAATGTTTTTTCAGATGGGTCAAGCAAATGAATTATGAATTCTACGTGTTCTTCCATGATTTGTAGCCAAAATACTTCTTCTTGAAGTATTTCTCTAAAAGTATTAGGTTCTGGAGTATTAATCAAAATCTCTTGAAAGTATATTGCTTCGCTAATAAGATGGTCTACTAATGAAGGCATTAAGCTGGAGCGTAATTCACATTCAACTAACATATTTAAAATATCTTGCTTAAACCCTATTAAATCTGAAACAGCATCAATTAAGTTTTGTAGTAATTCAGTATTGATTTCTGTTACATTATTTAATCTTTCTTCTAACTCTTCAAATTCATCAATAAAATCTTGGGCTTCCTCTCTTAATCCTACACGATCAGCAGGTAAACCTAATTTAATAAAGAGAGCGTGCTCTTTCATTCTTGCTACCCAGAAACGAATATCATTTAAACTATCATCAACAATTTGATTTTTTATTCGCTCTTTTTTCATATTATCCCTCCTTAATTTGTATCATATGTCATTTCTCGTAGATTAGTGCGATAAAATTCAAAATAAATTTATTTAAAAGTCTATTTTTTGTAACACTTCAATGAAATTTTAATAATATATAATATATAGATTTTAAAGGGGGAATAAAAATGCCTTTTGAAGACTTGCTAGAAGAACAAATGGGTGATTTTGTTGAGGTTATTATTACTGCTGGAGAAGGTTGTTGTGTTCAAGAAGGAATTCTATGTCAAATAGGATTAGATTTTATTACTTTAATTGATGAGGATGTAAGAGTAGAGATACCATTTGATGCTATTGCAGCTGTAAGAAAGCTTGCTGGTGGAGCTCCATTTGATGAAGAAGCAGAAGCATAAAACAGCTGTAATTTGTACAAAAAAGATTAAATTTATTCATAGATAAAACATGGGTGATTAATCACCCATGTTTTATCTATGAATATACAACTTTGTATATATTTATTTTTAATTATAAAGTAAATATATCTTCATAGTAGTCATTAGTAATTTTACGTTCATGTTGAATTTGAGGATTAATAGTTCTCATAAATCCTTTAATCCAATCAGCATATAATTGATGCATTAATTCAATTGATACATCTACTTTTTGCCAAAACTCAGTGTGAAGCCTACTATTATGTCGCCAAACAATTTTATTACTATCATCTTGAATTACTTGTGATAAGCGGTCACAAGGCATTCGTTCTACTAAAGTATTCTGTAATGCTTCAAAAGCTGTCTTTAAATCATTATTTGTTATATCTTCACCAGATTGCTTAGCTAAATAAGCCCCATGTTGTTGATAGATTTCTTGTAATAAATTCTGATCATTATACTTATCCATTAATTCTTTAACGATAACTGCTTCTCTAGTTTGAGCTGTATCGATTGCACCTTCTAACCAAGGATGGATGTGGCTATTTACTATTAAATCTTCTAAAGCCGAATCATCCTTTAACTCACCGTATTCGCCTCTAATATCATTTGCTAATTCTTTTACTTCTACTCCATATTTTTCTGTAAAAGCTTTTACTACCTTTACTTCTCTATCTTCTACTGTTTTAATTTGATTATATAACCAATGATGGATTGGACCTAACATTTGACTCATCTAATCACTCCTATTATTATTTGTATTGCTATATAACTTATATGATTATATTAAACAAAACTTGAATCACTTATTCTACTATTCTAATGCTTCAATCTTAAATACATTAATAACATCTACATCTGAACAACAAAACAGCATTTCACCATCTTCATTTTGGGGTAGTTCACCACCATATCTTAATATATCTATATATGGAAAAGCTACATGCATTGCCATAGAGCACAATTTTCCTCTTTGTGTATCAAAATCAAAAGTATCACCTATCTTATGACCATGATGACAATGTCCCTGACCTTTTTTATCTACTAATGATATTTTAATTTTAGGTTTCTTACTCACTTAATCCCCCCTTATCTTCATAACTTATCTTTAATCCATAATATCACTATCTAATAATCAATAATATGATAATAATCAAAGACAGGAGAAATTTTTAATTATATTTATATTTACTATTGAAATTTAGCACTAATATTTGTAACTAAATTATACATTACTGGCACTAGAATAAGAGTTAAAAATGTAGAAACAATTAAACCACCAATTACACTGGTAGCTAATGGAGCAAATCGTTCTGAGCCTGTTGCCAATGCTAAAGCTAAAGGTAACATTCCTCCAATGGTTGAAGTTACTGTCATTAAAATTGGTCTAAATCTAGTAGAAGCAGATTCCATAATTGCTTGCTTGTCATCCATACCTTTCTTACGATTAGATATAGCTCTATCAATTAATAATATTGAGTTATTAACTACAATTCCTGTTAGTAGAATAACTCCCATGATAGCAGGTAATGAAAGATATTTTCCTGTAAAGCGTAAAGCATTTACAACTCCAGTCATCTCTAGAGGAATAGCTAACATAATAATTAACGGATAGATAAAGGATTTAAATTGACCTATTAAGATTATATAAATTAATAGAATAGCTAAAACAAAACTAATTCCCATTCGTTTCATTGATTTCTTTAAATCTTCCTGTTTTCCAGTAACTTTTGCTTCATAATTATCTGGTAGTTTGACACCTTTTAATTTATCCTTAACATCATTAGCTACTTTACTCAAAGGCCGTCCTCGGTTATAACCTATAATTGATATTTTATTCTTGAATTTTTCTCTTGTAATTAAATTAGCTCTTTTGGTTTTTTCTATATCTACTAGTGATTTTAAAGTAATCACGGGTCCTTTTGGTGATTTAATCATTGCTTGTTTGATATCAATTATCTCATTTTGATCATTATCTTGATATTTAACTCTAATATCTAAATCATCTTTGTAAGGTAATTTGAATTTTGATACTTCTAGACCTTCAAAACTGATCATAGCTTGATTACTAACCTCTCTAGTAGTTAAATTTAAGTCAGCTAAGCGGTCATGGTCTATATTAAGATGATATTCTGGATTATTCAAAGTCCAAGTAGTAGCTAAGTCTACTAAGCCTGGAACGTCATTCATTTTTTCTTTTATATTCATAGCTAACTTCTCTAAAGTCTGTAAATTTCGACCATAAACCTCGATTACAAGAGGTGCTTTTGTTGTAGATACTACAGTAGTACCAACTTCTCTAACAATTGCTGTTCTAATTCCAGGAATTTTAGAAATTTTATTTCTAATACGTTTTTGTATATCCCAAATACCTTCAGTACGGTCATGTCTATCAGTGAGTACTATTGAAAGGTTAGCCTGTTGTACCCCATTAGCACCTGTCTTTGCATTAGATAAGTTACCTGATTCAGCACCTATTTGACTAGAAAAGATAATAATCTCTTCTTCTTGAGCTAGAATTTTTTCTATTTGGCTAACAATTTGACCTGTCTTTTCTAAAGAAGAACCAGGTTCAGCTTCAATCGAAATTCTTGTTTGAGCTGAATCCATTTTAGGTAATTTTTCAGCGCCAATCTTAGGAACTTGCCGCATTGTTCCTACAAAGATTATTAGGATTAATGGTATAACTATAAACCATTTATTTAAACTAAATTCTAAAATTTTAATATATTTATCTTTAATAAATTCAACTCCTTTATTAAAGAACGAAACTAAACTTTCTAACTTATTTAATCCAGCTTTATCTTTCAAAATCCTAGAAGCTAAGAATGGAATTAAAGTTAATGATAAAAATACAGATGTCGTCCAAGCAAAGATTAAAGTTAAAGCCAAAGGTTTAAACATCTGTTGAACAAAACCACCTACAAAGATTAAAGGTAGTAATACGATAATTGAAGTAGTAGTCCCTGCCATACTGGCTAAGGTTATCTCTTCTGCTCCTATAATAGCTGCTTGAAATGGCTTTTTACCTTCTTTAACATGTCTTACTATACTTTCAATAACTACTATAGAATCATCAACTAACATTCCTGTAGCTAAAATTAATCCAGACATAGTAACCATATTTAAAGTTAACCCAACAGCTTTAAGTAGTCCTAAAGTTACTAAGAAGGTAGTAGGAATTGAAAGAGCAACAATTAAAGTACTTCTAACACTTACTAAATATAGAAATAAAATAAGAATTGTTAATATAATTCCACTTCTTAGACTACCAATCATGCTATTAACAACTATATTGACTAAATCCGACTGATCATCTACTATTTTAAAATTAAGCTGAGGATATTTCTTTTTTAAATCTGTTAATCTTTCCTTAGCATTACTTACTACTTTTACAGTGTTGGCGTCATCAGCCTTTTTAATATTAAGAGCTACTGCTTTTTGACCATTTACTCTAAATTTACTCGTAGGTTCTTCATAACTATCTGCTACTTCAGCTATATCATGTAGTCTAACTAATCTGCCATTAAAATTACTAATAACTATATTTCCTAATTCTTTTATACTTTGATATTCACCTACAACCCTAACTAAATATTCATTATCATTAGTAGTTATCTTCCCAGCAGGACTAGTTAAATTCTCATCTTTAATTTTTTGAGTAAGCAAATTAATTGGAATTTCATAAGCCTTTAATTTATTTTTATCTACTTTTACAGCTATTTCTCTTTCTAGACCACCAAAAGTAGTGACTGATGAAACACCAGAAATAACTTGAAATTTAGGCTTAATTTCATTTTCAATTAAACTTTTTAATTCTACTAAAGAATTATTGCCGTTTACAGCCACAGTTAAAACAGGTTTATTAGAAGAATCCACCTTTAATACCTGTGGTTCTTCAATATCATCTGGTAATTCATCTTTAATCCGATTAATTACATTTTGAACATCTACTGATGCTACATTAATATCTTTATCGTAACCAAATTCTAATGTAACCACTGAGCTGCCTTGTTGGGCTTTAGTTTCTATATTTTGAACGTCTTCTACGGCAGCTAATTTATCCTCTAAAGGTTCATTAATTAAATCATTTATATCTTCAGCAGATCCTCCAGGATATTCAGTTAAAACTGTAACTACTGTTGGGTTGAGCTCTGGATATAATTTAGTCTGAAGAATATTAAAAGCAAGGACTCCTAATAATAAAATAATTAAAGTACAAGCAATTACTATATAAGGTTTTTCAACAGAAAATTTAGGTAGACTCATGATTATTCACTCCCCTGCTTTCTAATATAGATCTGTTCTCCTGGATTTATTTGATTAAAATTAGAAGTGATAACTTGTTCACCTGGTTGTAAACCTTCTGTTACCAAGTATTTATTTTTAGAAATTGATTCAACCTCAACTTTTCTTTTAACTACAAAATCATCTTTAACTACATAAATATAATTTTGTTGTTTTGACTTTACAACACTCTTAGGCAAAATAATTACATCTTTCCAAGTATTTAATATGATTCTTCCTTTTCCAAACATACCTGATTTTAATTTGAATTCAGGATTATTAATTATAATGTCAACTTCAATAGTTCTACTCTGTTTATCTACTTTAGATCCAATCTTACTAATTTGCCCCTTAAATATTTCTTTAGGATAACTATTAACCTTAATATAAGCTGTTTGCCCTACAGCTAAATTAGATAATTCCTTAGTACTAACATCTGCCTTTAATAGAACCTGATTCATACTTACGAGATAAGCTAATGGTTTATTAGCATTTACCATTTCTCCTTCTTCAATAAAAACATCAGTAATAACTCCAGAAACTGGTGCTGTAACTACAGTATTATTTAATTTTTCTTTAGTTAGCTTTAATGCTGCTTGAGCTTGTTTTAATTTAAATTTAGCTGCAATTCTATCTTCCTTCCGTGCTCCTTCTTGAATCAAATTTAAATTTTCTTGAGCAAAATTTAATTTAGCTTTAGCTACCATATAATTAGTTTTTACAGTATCTAAACGTTCTTTAGTGGTCGCTCCATCTTTATATAATTTACTAATTCTTTTATAATCGGCATTAGCTTTTTTATAATTAGCTTCAGCTTGATTAACACTTGCTTTAGCTTGTTTTAATTCTTGATTTCTTGCTCCAGCATTTATTTTATTCAAATTTGTTTGGGCCACTTCTAAATTGGCTTTCGCCTGTTCTACTTTAGCTTTTAATATATCTCTTTTTAAAACTCCAATAATCTCTCCCTTCTTAATTTCTTCCTCTTCATTTACCTTTAAATCTATTAATTTACCATTTGTTTCAGCAAAAGTATTAACTTCTTTTATACCTTCAATAGTACCGGTAATCTCTAATTCTGATTTAAAATCTTCCTTTTCAATTTTCAAAACATTTACTTCAATTTTTTGTGAGCCAGATTTAGTATCTTTTTGTACTTGTTCAATATTTTTAGAATTTACATTACTTACTTCTTCATTTTCTTGTTGTCCACATCCAGTTAATAATACTGTTAAAATTAATAATACAAGTAATCCTACCTTAAATCTATAACTTTTTTTCATATTGTCCCCTCCTATCATAGCTCCCCATTGCCTTAATTAATCTAGCGACCGCCATCTGATAATTATATTTTGCTTCTAAATAATTGGTTTTAGCTGTCGTTAAAGAGATTTCTGCATCAATAACTTCTGTACTAGTAGCACTTCCTTCTTTATATCTTAATCTTTCAACTCTTAAATTCTCTTTAGCCTCTTGTATGCTTTTGAAAGTAACTTCTACCATTTTTGCAGCAGATTCCTTATCTAGATAAGAACTTTTCACTTCTAAAGCAATACCTTCTTTTAATTGCCATTTAATTTCTTTCATCTGTTTTAAATTAGCTTCTGCTTCTTTTATTACTGCTTTAGTCTGACCTCCATCATAAAGTGGTAATTGTAAATTTAATGTCAAATCCCAATTATTATCTTCTGGTAACATTTCTCCACCGGTCCATTTATAATTTCCAACTAACATAAGTTCTGGTGAATCTGATGCTTTAGCTATTTCAAGTTTAGTTTGATAATTAACTAAATTTAATTGAAATTGCTTCAAATCAGCTCTATTAATAAAAGCTTCTTCTAAACATTCCTCTAAAGATAAACTATAATTTGTTTGTTTTAATCCACCTTTAATTGAAATAGATTTAACTTGAGATAAACCAATACTATTTTTAAGTTGAGATTTTATAATTTCTACTTTGTTCTTAGCATTAATTAAATCCTTTTGTACTTTTGTTTTTCTGACTTTTGTTTTTAATACATCTGTAATTAATACAGCGCCTGCTTCATAACGGGAATTAGCTACTTGCAAATGAGCTTCCACTTGAGTTAATGCCTTTTTAGTTAAGTTAACTAATTTTTTAGCCTTTAACAGCCTATAGTAATCTGTAGTTACTTTAAATATTACTTCATTCTTTTTATTATCCAAATTGAGATTAGCTTTTTTTACTTCATTATCCCTAATATTTATTCTTTTAGATAATTTATTACCTGTATATAGAGGATAACTACCATTAAGACCAGCTTGATAGGTGTCTTTATTAGTCACTTTTGATTCAGTCTCTCCAACTTCAGTATAACTGGATTCAAAATTAACTTTTGGTAATTTATTAGCCTTGCTTTTTGCTAAATTTGCTTCAGTAACTTTTAATTTCTGTCTAGCAATTTTAATTTGAGAATTAACCTTTAAAGTTAATTTAATAATTTTTGATAGATTAAAATTTTGATAATTATTATTTTCTGCTGTCCAACCGATCAAACTTAGACTACTAATTATAAGTAAGATTAATATCAATATAAATATTTTTTTGTTAGATAAAATCTTCATCTATTCTCCTCCCATGAATTATATTTTTTAAATCAATTTACTATCTCTTTGTTATGAATGAATACTCATTCATTAATGCTTAAAAAAATAGTTAACTTGGTTTAATAATAACCTTATTTATATAAAAACTCTATGAGAAAAGTCACAAAAGTAATAAAAGCACTCATTTGAGTGCTTTTATAATATTAAAATATTAAATTGATAAATTAATTAACGATATATTATTTAGGAGTAAAAGATCCTTTAATTTTAATAAAGTTATCTAAAACTCCTATAACTACAATTTCATTATAGTATTTATTTTCAACTTTAAAAACAGTAAATAAATAATAATTTTTATGGTTCGCAGAAGATTTAATTAATGGTTTTTCGATTAAATTTGCTAATCCTTTTTCAAGAATATTAGAATCTTCTGTTTGCTTAGATATTTCTTCATCAAGCCAATTACTAAATTCTACTGGAGTAGGATTAGTAATATATAAAACTAATACAGCAATACATAATATAATAATACTTTTCTTCATAAGTTCCCTCCTAAAATTATTTAGATACAACTATATAACTCCCACTTAAGATTAGTCCTCCACCAATTAAAGTAGTAACAGTTGGTATTTCACCAAAGATAATCATAGCAAAAAATATAGCACTTACAGGATCTAGATAACTCAAAGCTCCTACATCTTGAACTTTACTAATTCTTAATCCTTTAATATATAAAATTAAACCAAGAGCTGTATGCATTATCCCCATAACAAATAATAGCAATAATGACTTTAAACTTGGTAATTGATAATTGGTGATGAATGGTAACAAAATTGCACATGCTATTCCTGTTTGTAATAAAGTTAAATATTGTGCAGAAAGGTTAGAAATTAATTTATTAGTTAAAGCAAATAAAGCATAACAAGTAGCTGCTATTAATCCGTAACCTACTCCGTATAATTGTGCTGAAGCTAATTCATTATTCCTACCACCTAATAACATTATTGTAATACCAATAAACCCTAATGCTAAAGCAATTATCCCTTTCTTAGTTAACTCTTCCTTTAAAAATAAGACAGATAATATAGTTAAAATAATCGGTGAAGCATAATAACTTAAAGTAGCACTAGCTATAGTAGTAGTTTTAATTGCTTTAAAAAAGAAAATCCAATTTAAAGCTAGAGTAATACCCATTGCTAATATCAGTAGCATACTGTTACCTTTTAAATCAAATTTTAAATCTTTTTTATAAACTGATATAAGTAATAACGAAATGAAAGCAAATAGGACTCGATAAAAAACAATTACTTGTGAAGTTTCTGGAATAAAGCGAGCAAATATTCCAACACTCCCCCAGATTAACATCGCTATAATAATAAAAATATAACCTAGCTTATTATTTTTAGACTGCATAATTACCTCCTGTTCTGATTATATAATTATATACCTTACTTATATTACTACTACGTAAGATTATTAATTTCCTGTATAAGAATATAATACCCCTTTCTTTGAAGTTTGATTTTTATTTTATCTATATGTTCGAATTTAAAAAATTAACTACTTCTTTAAAGAGATCTTTTACAACTGGATTTGACATATTATAATCAAATGCATGTCCTTTTCCTTTAACAGTTATCAGCCTATTATATACTTCATATTCATTTAATCTTTTTGACATTTCTAACGATTGCTCATATGGTACATCGGTGTCATTATCTCCATGTATTAAGAGAGTAGGTGGGAAACTTGTATCTAAGTTATATATTGGGCAAAAGGGGATTATTTCTTCTTTCTCTTCAATAATATTATAGCCACTTACTTGTTTTGTCCAAATACCATTTTGCCTACAATATACATAATATATATACCTTTCCCTATCTCCTTGCACTAAGATGTTATTATCAATAACATTAAATGCTTCTTCTTTAGTAACTGAAGGCATTTTACAATAATGAGCACTAGGTCTTACATACCAATCAGCAAGTATATCACCATAGCCATAAAAAGATACGATGGTATTAGGCTTTTCATCAAAAGTACCAGTTAATAAACTTAAGTAACTTCCTGCAGAACTTCCAACTAATGCTATCTTATTGGTGTCGATATCCAATAAATTTTGGCCATTTTCTTTTATCCAAATTAGAGCATCATTAATATCTTCAATTATATATTCTAATTTAGTTTCAGGTGCTAACCTATAATCTAAAGAAATAACTGAATATCCAGCTTCATTATATAAGTCAACTTGTTTAGAAATAATATCTTTTCTTGAACCCCATATTAATGCTCCACCATGAATATACACAATCACAGGTGAATTTTTGATGTTGCTGCTATAAAAATTTAAATGTATTGGAAGATTATTAACTTCTTTATATATGTAAGTACTCATAGAATTGACCATGATTTACTCCTTCCCCAATAGCTACAACTGTTATTCTACGCCACGATAAAAGTGCCCTTTAGTATATCCTTTCCTACCCATCTTAGCCTTTAATCTAGCAAAATCAAATGATTCATTATTAATCTTAGCACGATACGCTTGTAAAATTTCAATAGCTTCATCTTTATCTTCTAAAATAAAGTCTAAACGATAACTTTGACAATTCACCTCAGTAATTTCTGATAAATAATCTACTAAATAAAGAAATTGGCTATTATAAAGAATAGTTGAACATGTAGCTGGATCAGCTTCAATCGGAACTATCATATCTTTACGATCTAATAATCCATAATTTTTTTGTAAACATTCTCTATTACAGTCCTTATCAAAATCAAAACCAGTTACTACACTTCCAATTGGACAATATTCAGTAATCATCATCGGTAAATGCCCGTAAACTATAAGCTCTTTATTAATATTATTATACTTAGCTAACTCTCTTATTTCTTGTAAATTAAGCTCAGGTGATAAAACTACTCCATTATATCCTTCATCTTTCCAATGATTAATAATATAACTATTAAAATTATTAACCGGATAGTCAGCAATTAACTTCTTATTAGACTTTTTTAATAATTGAGCTACTCCTAACTGCGGTACAAGATATCCATCAATTTTACTAGTTTCTAATTCTTTAATTTGCTGTTTAACCTTTTTCATCTCATTTTGACGAGCAATCTGTGGTAATTTAATAAATAGCTCTGTATCATAATTTTTAGCCATCTGTACTAGATCATTAATCTCATTTAAATTTAACCCCTTATTATCACAATAAACTCTATCTATTCCCACTTCTAAAATAGCTTCCATATAATCTACTTGCTTAAGGTAAACAGTTAATTCTTCTTTATTCTCTATATTAGCAGATGCTAATTTTAAATTTTCTTTTTTTATCTTATTATTTTTTGGTGTATTAATAAACTGTTTACTTCTTGTTTGATTTAGCTTATCTACTGCATCACGCCGTAATTCATTTATCTTAGAGATAGGTATAAATAAATTATTATCAATATCTAATTCTATATTTTCAAAAGTATAAGGAGTATTGCCTAATTTATTCAATTGTTCCTTTAAATCATCCTTGGTAATCGGTTGCTTTCTTGCTTCCTCAGGAATAAAAGTGCTCTTTGCCGATACATAATGGCCATCATCCTCCCAGATATTTAACTCCATTGCTTCTCCTAGTTTAGCAGTTAAATGTCCATACACTTCTATCTTGTTAATAGTATCTGGCAGATGATAAGTTTCTTGTAAATTTTCTAATAATTCTTTATCTGCAGTTTTATAAACTGGATTACCTTTTCTTATCCTTCCTGTAATCTTAATTTGGATTATATTATCATCTATTTTTTCAAAATCTGATAGAGTAAGTCCAGGATTCTTGTCTTTATCTGTCCATATCTCGATTCCATCTCCTGGATTAATTTCTTTACTTAATCTTATCTTACAATCCTTACTCTGATAATCATAGCTGATTACCTCTCCAATCTTTAATCCCCAGTTCTTTGGTCGTTGGTAACTAATTAAATCTAAATCATCTTTACCTAAATAATAACCAGGAATAAAATCACCACGATTAAATATCTGGGTAATCTTATCTTGATCTTTTGTATTAACTTTATAGTTTTGTTGCCTATTTCCTAAATAATTATTAATATACTTACGATATATCTTAGTCAGTAATGCAGTATATTCAGAACGTTTCATCCTGCCTTCAATCTTAAGAGAAGTAATTCCTATATCAATCAAATCAGGTAAGATTTCTAATGTATTGATATCCTTAGGACTAAGCAAGTGAGTATTAGCAAACTCTTCACCGATTACTTCTTCACTTTCTAAATCAACCAACGTATAAGGTAAACGACACGGCTGAGCACAACGTCCTCTATTACCGCTACGTCCTCCAATTAAACTACTCATTAGACACTGACCTGAATAGCATACACATAAGGCACCGTGTACAAATGCTTCTACTTCTAGATTAGTCTCTTCTATAATCAATTTTATCTCTTTTAATGATAGTTCTCGAGCAAGTACAACTCTAGAAAAGCCAAGCTTCTCTAAATATTTAGCTCCTTCTAAATTATGTATAGTTAACTGGGTACTAGCATGTAATTCTAAATCAGGAAAAGCTTTATTAATTAACCGCGCTGCTCCTAAATCTTGGACAATTACTCCATCTACTCCATAATCATAGATCTTTTCTATAAATCTAAGTACCTCTTCTATTTCTTCATCTTTATATAAAGTATTAACCGTAACATAAACTCTAACTCCACGAATATGAGCATAATTAAATACTTCTTTTAATTCCTTTAAAGAAAAATTTTCTGCATTTTCACGGGCGTTAAAAGACTTACCTCCTAAATAAATAGCATCACATCCATTTTGAACCGCTGCATATAAACTATCACGATTACCTACTGGAGAAAGTAACTCTATTTCATCTAATTGATAATTATACATATGTAATCATTATCCCCTTTCTACCCTATATCATCACCGACTGACTTTAAAAATATTAACCAGTCTTCATTGTATCTTATTACAAGCTTAATTTCAATTAAAATTTAAAGACTATAATTGGCTAAATAACAAATAGTTTAATGGGATATAATAAATATTGTTGTTACTATAATAAAAATATCAAAATAGGAGTGATTATTTTTGTCAACCTTCATGCTTCCTAGAATTATTCATCATGGCAAAGATTCATTACAAGAATTAGAAGAAATAGAAGGTCAAAGAGCCATTATAGTTACTGACGAAGGAGCTATGAGAAAATTTGGTTTTATAGATAAAATAGTAGCTCATTTAGAAAATGCAGGCTTAGAAGTTAAAGTATTTGAAGGAGTAGAACCAGATCCGTCAGTAAAAACAATATTAGAAGGTAAAGAGATAATGTTGGACTTTAAACCGGATTGGATAGTTGCTCTTGGTGGAGGATCGCCAATGGATGCCGCAAAAGGTATGTGGTGTTTTTATGAATATCCAGATTTAGAATTTGAGGATATTATAGAAGTAAACTCTATTCCTAAATTAAGAAACAAAGCTAAATTTATTGCTATTCCATCTACTAGCGGTACTGCTTCAGAAGTTACTGCCTTCTCGGTTATTACAGACACCGAAAAGAAAATCAAATATCCATTAGTGTCTGGAGAATTAGTTGCTGATATTGCTATTGTAGATCCTGAAATACCTTCAACAATGCCAAAACACATTACTGCTAATACAGGTATGGATGTATTAACTCATGCTATTGAAGCTTTTGTTTCTACAGGTGCAACAAGCTATACAGATGCATTAGCCTTAAAAGCTATTGAACTAGTATTTGAATATTTACCTAAAGTATATAAAAATGGTGATGATTTAGAAGCAAGAGAAATGATGCACGATGCCTCTACAATTGCAGGGATGGCTTTTTCTAATGCTTCATTAGGTATAGTCCATTCTTTAGCTCATAAAATTGGAGGCGAATTACATTTCACACATGGATTAGCTAATGCTATTTTATTACCTTATGTAATAGAATTCAACTATGAAGCTGCCAATAATAAATTCAGAATTATTGAGGAATCTTTAAAAGTAGATAATTTAGCAGATGCAGTACGTAAATTAAATTCTAAAGTAAATATCCCTATTACATTTAAAAAGATATCTAATAAATTTGATGTTACAGAAGAAATGTTTGAGGATGCGTTAAAGCGTATGCCTAAGAATAGTCATCAAGACCCATGTACCTTAACTAATCCTAATGAACCTACAATCGAAGATATGAAAAGCCTTTATAAAGAAGCTTACTATGGAAAATAATCTTAATAAAAAAGCCCTTTATTGCTTATGAAGGGCTTTTTAAAGTTTATTATCTATTTTACATAATTTCCCAGGTGATAATTTGTGAATATTTTTGAATATATGAATAGTATAGTTATTATAATAACTTTATCTTTATAATAATATAATTACTAAATAGGATAGGTTATTTTCCACGCACCACTATTATTTTAATTTATTTAATATTTTAAATTTTCAGAATAATCAAATAAATTTAAAGGGTTTCTAAACTTAACGTCTAATTTATACTTTAAGGGGGTGATTATATATTAATTATTAAAATCTTTTTAAAATGATTACTAGCATGTTCTATATTCTATTAAAAACTATACCAACTTTATATCATTAGCAATGCCTCCCCTTTCCTCTATTCTAGCTATTAGCACAATGTTCATTATAAAATAAAGTAAATAATAACAAGAACATGCTCCTACAATAAGGAGGTGAATTACTATTAAAATAATAGTAGGAATATTCTTAACTTTGCTATGTATTGGAGGTATGTTATGGAGGTATGAAGATAAATCACAGAAAGAAAAAGACTATACTATATTAGGTATTTATCTAATATTATTTGTTTTGATAGGCTTTTTAATAAATAGTGTATTACCTGCTATATTATTAGCGCTTTTTGGATTCTATATTAATTGTAGAAATAATAGTTCAAAATCAAAGAGTCGTAATAACACTAATCATTCTTGAAATATAGGAGAGAAATTATATGAATACAGGTAATCAAATTAAATCACTAAGAGAAGAAGAGAAATTAATATTAAGAGAGTTATATCTTTACTTCTTTTCTTAGTGATATTAAATAATCTGTAACTGAATCTTTTAATAAACTATTCTATTTTAGAATAACTTGACAGATTAGATTTATTTAAAATATTTTTAATTTTTTCTGGTAATAAAGGATGTGCAAACAAATATCCTTGCCCAATATTACATTGATTTTCTGTTAAAAATAACTTCTGTTCGTAAGTCTCTACTCCTTCAGCAGTTACATTAAAATTCAAATCAATTCCCATATTAATTATAGTCTTTGTGAGTGCAGCTTTATTTGAATTGTTTACAATATTATGAATAAAATTTTGATCAATTTTTAAATTATCTATTGGTAAACGATTTAAAATACTTAATGAAGAATATCCTGTTCCAAAGTCATCAATTGCTATCTTAATTCCAATATCCTTTAATTGATTTAAAGTTGGAATTAAATGTTCTATTTTATACATACTATTTTCAGTAATTTCTAATTCTAAATATTTAGGGTTTAATTGAGTTGATTCTAAAACTTGAGTTACCATATCTACAAAATCTTCACTGTGAAATTGTTGTTTAGAAACGTTAACTGCCATGCATATAGGAGGTAAACCAGAATTTTGCCAAGCTTTATTTTGTTTACATGCTGTTTTTAAAACCCACTCGCCAATTGATTTAATAAGTCCTGTTTCTTCTGCTATTGGAATGAATTCTCCTGGAGAAATATTACCAAGTTGTGGATGCTTCCAACGAAGTAATGCTTCAACTCCAATAATTTTTCCTGTAACGATATTAATCTGTGGTTGATATCGAAGAGTAAATTCATTATTAGCTAATGCTTTTCTTAACCCTTTCTCTAATTCTACTTTTCGTGAAAGTTTTTCATCTAAATTATAATTAAAGAATTGGTAATCATTCTTTCCACTTTCTTTAACTGAATACATTGCTATATCAGCATATTTAATTAATCTTTCCACATTATCTGCATTATTAGGATATAAGCTAATACCAATACTTGGAGTCGTAAAAACTTCGTAATTATCTACAATAAATGGATTAGAAAATTCATCAATTATTCTTTGCGCTACTTTATCAACTTCTCCTCTATTTATATCTTTCATACCAACAATAAATTCATCACCACCAAAGCGTGCTACTATATCATCTTTCCTTGTACTTTTAATTAAGCGTTCAGCTGCCTGTTGTAATACCATATCACCAATATCATGACCTATTGTGTCATTAATCATTTTAAAACGATCTAAATCAATAAACAGAATTGCTAATTTCTGTTGTTCTTCTGTAGTATCTACTATAAATTCTTCAAGTAATTTATTTAATAGATTACGGTTAGGTAAGTCAGTTAAAGTGTCATGGTAAGCCATGTAATTAATCTTTTCTTCCATGTCTTTATGCTTAGTAATATCCCTACCAATCCCACATATCCCAACTATTTCTTCATCTACAATTAATGGGAAGTATTTTAAACTTAATTTAATATGATGTCCATCTTTATGTATAATAGTACATTCAAAAATTTCCGTTTTTCCACTAAGTGTTTCATTAAAATGTTGATTTACTTTATCTAAATCAGTAGAAATAACTAATTCATCCGAATTCATATTAAGTAGTTCCTCTTTATTATAACCAGATATTTTTTCACAAATATGATTTACACGCATTATATTACCTTCTGAATTAATAGTAAAAACTGCATCAGGATTCTGTTCAAAGATAGAATTATAACGCTTTGTAGTTTCTATTATTTCTTTTTCTATTTTTTTACGATCAGTTATATCTACCATGATTCCATTAAATTCATATACATCACCATTAGAATTAAGATTAGGAGTTATATTACTTTTAACCCAACACACTTTATTATCTTTACATATAATACGATATTCTAAACTAATAATTTCTCCTGAAAGTAATTTATCTTTTTCTCTATTAAGGAGTTTTAAATCATCTGGATGAATAATTTGTTTCCAAAAATTTGATACATTTTTAAATTTTTGATTCGAAAAGCCACATAATTTTTCAAATCCTCTAGAAATTAATACTTCATCTGTTTTTAAATTAACAGACCAGATTGCTGCATCTATATTATTAAAAATAAAATTTAAATTATGCTCTTTTTCTTGGCATTGTTTAGAATATAATTTAATATTATCATATTTTAAAATTAACCATAATAATATTATGCCTAATGTAATACTAATTAATAGTTCAACTATATCTAAAATTCCATAAGTAAAATAATGATAAAAATTAAATATTATTAATAGAAAAAGATTGCTGATTAATGCAATTATTTTTGAATTTAATTTCAACTTACTTACCTCCTTTTCCTTCTTCTTATGTAAATTCAATTTATCACCCTTACATTCCTGCATTTTACTACAAAATCAATAAAAAAGATCAATCTTTCTACATTTTTTGATGGTTTGTAATAAAAAACCTTCCTAATTTATAGAAAGGTTTTAGTCTAGTAATTATTCTAAACCAATTATTAAATTTTATTTTATAATAATATACCAGCAATTGTAGCAGTCATGTAAGTAGCTAGTGTTCCACCAATTAATGCTCTAATACCTAAAGAGGCAATTTCTCCTCTTCTTTCAGGAGCTAAACTACCAATACCCCCAACTTGAATAGCAATAGAAGAAAAATTAGAAAAGCCACATAGAGCAAAAGTAGCGATTAATTCCGACTTTGTTGATAATGTTCCCTCTTTTATCATTCCTGCTAACTGAGAGTAAGCTACAAATTCATTAATAGCCATCTTCTGTCCTAATAAACTTCCTACCTCTTGGATTTCTTCTACTGGTACTCCCATTAAAAAAGATAACGGTGCAAAAAGATATCCTAAAATTTCTTCTAAACTAATCCCTATAAAACTTAAAGGATAGTTGATTAAAGCGATTAATGATACAAATGCCAATAACATAGCAGCTACATTTAAAGCTAATTTCAAACCTTCACTTGCTCCTTCAGCTGCAGCATCAATAATATTAGTATTTTCAATTTCTAAATCAATATCTATATCACCAGAAATAGCAGATTCTTTAGTTTCAGGTATAATAATCTTGGCCATTACTAAAGCAGCTGGAGCTGACATAATGCTAGCCGCCAGTAAATATCCTGCATTAATACCCATACCAATATAGCCAGCCATTACTCCACCAGCTACTGTAGACATTCCACCAGTCATTAAAGCCATTACTTCTGATCGAGTCATATCTGGAACATATCTCTTAACTACTAAAGGAGCTTCTGTTTGTCCAACAAATACATTAGCTGCCGCAGATAAAGACTCTGCTCCACTTAAGTCCATAGCTTTTTTCATAACTTTAGCCATTACCTTTACTACTTTTTGTACAATGCCTAAATAATATAAAACTGACATTAAGGAAGAGAAAAATATAATTGTAGGGATTACAGATAAAGCAAAACTAAATCCTGTATCCATTAGAGCACCAAAAAGGAAATCTGCTCCATCAGTTGAAAAACCTAAAATTTCAGCTACAAAATCACTCAATTGTTCAAAAAGCAGTTTTCCAATTGGTAACTTTAAAATAATAAAAGCAAATGTTAATTGTAACAAAAGCCCTCCAATAACTGGATGATAATCGATTGCTTTACGATTTTCAGAAATAATAAAAGCAATCCCTAGTAATGCTAACATACCAATAACTCCGATTACTCCAGACATATTAATAACCTCCATAATTATTTTATATATTTGTAGACCAATTATTAAATTTTAATAAATATTCTTAAATGTTAATTTATTTTATTAGTTTGTAGTAATCAAAATTTAGCTTGCCCTAATAGTTATTAATTTATTATAAAATTCAATTACTTAACTCAAACTTGATATACGTATAATATACTATAACATTTCTAATAAACTTTAGTTCTATAATTTTAACATAACAGTACTTTGATGAAATTTTAAACGTTTAATTTTATTTAATATGTATTTTCTATCCGATAAAAAGCCAAAATATTAAATAAGAAAAATACACATATACTAAAATATTTAATAAAAGAGGTGATTTGATATAATGAAACGAAGAATTGCAATTGAAGAAGGTTTAACAAATGTCAGTCAAGAATTACAAGGTAGTAATTATGAAATTGTTAATTTAGATAGTAATAACCTTCAAAGTGTCGATGCAGTTATAGTTAGTGGAGAAGATAATAATATGATGAATATGTCTGATATTAAAACTAAAGCACAAGTGATCAATGCTCATGGATTATCAGCAACACAAGTAAGAGATGAAATTAAAAATAGACTAGTTTAACTAAAAAACAGCCGCAGATTACTGCGGTTGTTTTTATTACTCTTATGTAGAAGGTGTCACTTCATTATTCTCTTGTGATATACTAATATTTTGATTTAAATAATCTAAATTTAAGAAATAAATTGTGAGTGCTATGGGATAATACATAACTGAGGTTAATAATAAATTATTCCTGTAATACTTTTGTATTCTTCTTTTTTATACGAAAATTTATGATAAAGATCCCTATTGAAACTAGCAATAATGCAATTAATATATTAATACTAATATTTTCTTCCACTAAAAGTATATTAGAAAATAACACTCCACTAACTGGAATCATAAATTTATAAATACTAATATAGCCTAGAGAGTTATATTTAATTAAAGTATACCATAAACCAAAACCAACTGCTGACACAAAAGCTAAATATATCATGATTGAAAAAGTTTTGATAGTAAAGTTAAGACTACTAGCTTCAACCCTAGTAATAGAAATTAAAAATAAAACTAAAGATCCTAATAACATTTGATAACCTGTTATTATTTGTGGAAAAATTTTATTAGCTAAATCTTTAGCTAATATTGCAGCTACAGCTGATACCGTACCAGCAATTAAAATAAAACCTTCTCCCAAAAAATTAAAAGCAAAATCAAAACTACCTCTATTGATATTAACAATTAATACTCCTAAAAATCCAACTATTAACCCTAAAATTTTTCTAGTATTTAGTTTATCACTAACATAGATAAAATGAGAAGTAACCACAGTTAAAAATATTCCACTAGTGCCTAAAATTGAAGCTTTAATTCCAGTAGTATTCGCTAAGCCATTATAAAAAAATGAATATTGTAAAGTTGTTTGAAATAGCCCTAAAATTAATAATGGTTTAATAAATTCTTTTTTAACTTTTAAACTTTCCTTCCCTTGCTTAAAATATAAATGACCTAATAATATTAGTGAAGCAATAAAAAAACGATAAGAAGCAAATAACAATTTAGAGAAAAAATCAGTTTTCTCAATCATTAATTCGTGATAACTTATTTTCAAAAATGGAAAAGCTGTACCCCAAAGAATGCAAGCAGTAATTGCTAAAATCGGTACCCAGAATTTATTAGTAAAAATTTGATGTTCTCTCATACTAAATCTACCCTCTCTTTTTTAGTTAGAATACTTAATTTAATTTTATCATTAATTATTTATATATGAAAGAAGATAATAAGTTTATTTAATATTTGTTCTATGTAATTATTTAAGTATGTTAATTTTTTTATTATTTTAAGTCATAAGTGACTAAGTTATAAGAAACCATTATTGACAATAAAAAAGGATTACATCTTTGTTTATGCAATCCTACATTTATAAATTAATTTTTGATCAATCTTTTGGTGTATTATCTTTGTCCAGCAGCAAACTCCGGTTGATAATTTGCTCGAAAATTACATAAACTATGATAATATTTTAGCATATCTTGAGCTAAATTTTGAATACTATATTGATTAGCTTTTTCTAAAGCGTTTAAACTCATCTCGTCAAGTAAATCACGATCATTTAATAATTTAGTTACTTTATTAGCAAAACCTCTTTTATCGTCTGGAGCTAACAAATAACCATCTTTACCATCAATAATAATATCCTTTACTCCTGTACCATTTAAAGCAACTACTGGTGTTTTTCCAGCTAGTGCTTCTGTAATTACCATTCCTTGTGTTTCTGATAATGAGGAAAATACAAAAATATCTGATAATTTATATAACTTAATTAATTCTTCTCTATTTTTCTTACCCAGAAATTCAACTTGATTCTTAACCCCTAATTCCACACTTAATTCAATTAAGTTTTCTTTTTCGGGTCCATCTCCTACGATTAATAACTTTAACTTTTCTTTTGAATTTAATACTGGCTCTAACGATTTAAGTAAGAAATCAATATTTTTTTCAGCAGATAATCTGCTTACAAATAATAAAATATCATCATTTGTAGCTTGTAATTGCGACTGGTAATCATTAATTTCTATTTGATCATAATGACTTAAATCAATTCCTGTTGGTATAACTTTGATTTGTGTATTAACTCCTATACTAAATAGATAATTTGTCATACCTTGAGTAGGAGCAAAAACTAAATCTGAATTATTACAGAAATTTTCTACTATTTTATCTAAAGCTGCTTCACAAAACTTGTCTATACCGATCGGTAAATGATGGCAATACTCTTTATATCTAGTATGGTATGTATATACAATTGGAATATTGTATTTATGACCTAATTTCTGGCCTACCCTTCCCAAAAAGAACGGATGATGACAATGAACTATATCTATATTCAGTTTAGCAAACTCCTTTTTTAAGTTACTTAATCCTGATAGGGGAATAGGCAAACAGCTATTTCCATATTTAATCATCTTCAATGATGGAACTCTAAAAATATTCTCCTCATCTTCAGTAGTCTTTTTATATTCAGGAGCAAAAATAGTAACTTGGTGGCCTCTTTCTCTAAACTCATTAGCAAAACTATCAATTGAAATCGGAACTCCACCTACAAAAGGTCTATAATTATTAGTAAACATAGCTATATGCATATTTCTTAACTCCTTTCGCTTTCCACATTCATAATCTTATCCAATGTAACTTCTCCTAGGACTTTTATGAAAATATATAATCCTAAGATAACCCCTAAATAAATAACGAAGAATCTCCAGAGTAAAATCACTAATCCAATAGAATGCTTTGGTACATACTTCAAAAATAATAACATAAATCCGCCTTCTGCAATACCACTTCCACCAGGAGTAGGTGTAAAATACATAAGAGTTGTTAAAATAATTTGGTTAAGTATAATATTAAAAGCTGAAATTTCGAAACCGAAAGCTCGAATCAGCCAAATTGGAATACTAAATTGAATTAATAGAAACATAAAGGTATAGAGAATACTTAAATATAAGTTTTTCCTACCTTTAGTTAAATATACCTTAAAACTAGTATTAAATTCATTTATATTTTTTAAACCAAACTTTAATAGCTTATCGGTATACTCTACTTTAATAAATTTAAATCTATTTAAAAAATTTACTATTATATATAAGAGACTTTTAATTCGTTTTGGAAAAAGAATTGTAAATATATACAAAACCCCCGTTAAAGTAAAGAAAAAGATAATATAAGAAAAAACATATTTAAAGTTACCTTGAGGTAATAAATCAGGATATAATAAAATAATAGTAGGACTTACTACTGCAAAAAATAATAAAGCAATTATAAATTTCATAGAAGTAATTACTATTCCTCTAGAAATAGGAATTTTGTTTTTATACATTAAAAAGACTTGCATTGGACCTCCACCAGTTTGAAAAGGAGTTACAGCAGCTAAAAATAAATTAGTCCAAACTATTTTTAATCCTAATGGTAATGAAACTTCTTCACCAATTCCTTTAGCTAATTCTCGAATCCTCATATAATCAAAGATCCACATTACAATTGTTAAAATTAAAGTTAATAATATATATCTTAATTTCAAATCTACTAATCGCTTCCATGTTTCTATATTTGCTGTATAGTAAATTATTATACCGCTTACTAATAAACTTACAATATAAAAGAATATTAAACCCTTTTTAATCCTAGTATCCACAATTTTCACTCCACTTTCCTATCACGATTTATCTATCTTAATGGTAGAATATTATAAATTACTGCTCCAAATCCTAGTATGGCTAAAATTCCTAAAAACAATCCTCCTAATATTGGAATAAACCAAAATAAAATTAATAATGACATACCTAAAATACTAACCGTTATATCTTTATCTATCTTGATAGCTAATAATTCTGCTATTTTTTCACCTATTAACCAAGCTATACCATTTAATCCTAATATGATTCCAAATACTATTACTATTAATAATAAAAGGCTAATTATTGAACCTATGATACTAATAGCAGAAATAATAACTAATAATAACATTAATAATAAACCTAAAGCACCAAGTAAGCTAGATTTTATAAGATTAGTTGACACTGTCTTTCCAATTGATTTAATCTGACTTGAAACTGTTAAATTAAGTAAAATACTCATTAAGAATAAGATAATTCCAATTAAATATTTAGTAAACATAAAAGTCAATAATAACAATAGTCCTACTAATAGAATATCAAAATCTGACGTAGATAATTCTAAATTAAATATATTTTTGGTTACTTTAGCTTCAGGAGATTGTTTAACTTTTCCACCAATGACTCCAATATTCCCCAAAATAATAGCTGAAGGTTTAATTTCTAAATCTCCACCTAGAACTACTACATCTTCTTGAATAGTACCAGCAATGCTTACTTTACCCCCAACTACAATAACATTTTCAACTATCTGATCTGCAGTAATTTTAACATTTCCATGTTTAATCAAATTATCGGTTTCTAATTTATCATTAGCCAAAGCAATATTACAATTAATAAATAACACTACAAATATGCATAATAATAAGAGTGTTATTTTATTTATCTGTATTCTATCTATAATCATTAAATTAACTCTCCTTTTCCTATACCTACAACTATTTAGATTTATTCTTTTTATTAAATTGCTGAAACATAAATACAAAACCAAATAAACTAATTAATAAAGTACTCTGTAAGTAAATCATTAATTGAGGATAAACCTGTACTAACTTATCACTTACAAAATAAGAACTATTAAATAAATGATAAAATATTTTACCAATCGTAAAAAACGGAAGCTTATTAGCTATTAATGCTAATGAACTAATACCTAATACACTAAACAAACTAATAGTAACCGTAGTCAATTTATAAGTCTTAAATATATTACTTATCCACTGCTCTAAAGATAGATTAGTATTTTTCTCCTTTGTAACTTGCTCCATCACTTTATTAGTAAAATCTTTGGAAGGACTTATATCTGGAAAAGTATTTAAAGTTTGCACAGTTACCTCTAAATTTTTATATTTTAATCGACATTTTTTGCATTTTATTAAATGTTTTTGAATTCTTTTTTGATTAAATAACGAAATTTCTTCATCTAAATAAGCTGATAAATTCTTCTGTACATATTTACAATCTATATTCATATCTTTCCCTCCTCAATATATATCATCTAACCACTGTTTCTTTATTAGTCAACATATCTTGTAAATAAGACCGAGCAGCGTTTACTCTTGATTTCACAGTGCCTAAAGGAATTTCTAAAATATTAGCAATTTCTTTATAGCTAAATTCTTGTAATTCTCTCAATACTATTACTTCCCGATGTTTAAAAGAAAGGCAATTAATCTTTTCTTTAAGCAATTTTTGTAATTCTTTATTTTCTAAATATCTTTCAGGAGTTTCCACAAAATCAGGAATCTCTCTTCTTAAAAGATTAGAAACTGGAGCATCTTCTAACGAAATAGGAGTTTTATCAGGCTGACTGCGAAAGTGATCCCGACAAATATTTAGAATAATCTTATATAACCAAGTAAAAAATTTAGAATCTCCTCTAAAATCATCTATGTATTTATAAACCCTAATAAATGATTCTTGAACTATATCCTCAGCTAACTGCCGATCATTAACCATTCGATAGGCTGCATTAATAGCACCTTTTTTATACTTGTCAATTAATTCTCTAAAGGCTGTATCATCGCCTGATTGACATTTTTTAATTAAAATTTCATCACATTCTTCCATTTAAGGTTCCCCTCCATAATTTCCTCTTCATTAATTATGACGCATCAAAAACAAAAAAGTTCATTTTTTAAGTAAATTTTTTAAAAAAATGAAATCCAAATATATCCTCTTTTAATATATCATATATATGAAAAAAATCAAAAAAGACCTCTTAATAATTAGAGGTCTCTTTAAAAATTACAATCTTAAATTTTAAGCCTTTTCTAATATTTCTAAATAAAAAGTAAAACTAGAAAAATACTCTTCTATTCCATTATATAATACTTCAGCTACTACCCATTGATACTTTTCATCCTGTAATAATATATTATCTGTAGGATTAGTAATATAACCTACTTCTACCAAAGCTCCTGGTTTATTAGCATTTCTTAAAAGAAAATAATCACCTTTTAAAGGATAATTATTGCTTGGGCTTTTACCTTTATACTCTAAAGTATTTAATTTGTCCTGAAGTAAATTAGCTAATTTCTTATTATTCTGATTATAAAATATTAATGGTCCATTTAAGTGAGGTGCCCCAGCATTAATGTGAATACTAATAAATAAATCTGTATCTTTTTGATTAATAATTTTTACTCTAGACCATAAATCTCTGACATGTCTATTAGAAGACCGCTTATTTAAATGATCTAATGCTATATCCTTATCTCTAGTCATTTTAACTTTAGCATTATTTTTTTCCAATATTTTTTTCAATTTTAATGCAATCTGTAAATTAATATCTTTTTCCAATAACCCTCTTCTATTAGCACCTCCATCTATCCCCCCATGACCTGGATCAATCACTATCACCTTTTTTTGTAATGGACTCCTGATTCTAATAAAAACAGGTAAATTGCTATACCTTTTTCCTAATTGAAACATAACCATTGATAGAATAATAATAATATATATTAGATATTTCTTTTTAATAATCAGCCACATCTTCTTATCCCTCCCTAAATTCAATACCACCTAATCTATAAATATTGAATTTAAAAAGAAATTATACTGAATATAAAAAAACCGATTGCTTCTTAATATATTACTGGACCTTTTATTACTTTCCATCCATACCTTTCTTTAATTAGATCAATAGCTAATGAAATTATTATTTTATTATCATCAAACTTCATTTTCTTTTTAATTTCATTCTCATCTTTCTTTAATTCCTTAATCTCAACCTTCTTAACATTAGTATTTAAGTAAGAAATAGCTACTCTAGCCGTTCCTTCAACTTGATTTCTAATTTCAATAGAGTAACCTATTTTATATTCTTTTTTCATCTTACTTATCCTTTTCCTTATCTTTTGTAAATCTTTTCTCCGTTTAAATTCATCTAAACTTATCTTATTCTGTACTCTTTGAGAATATGTCGAATACATCATATTAATATCATCAGTCAATAATCCTTTAGTCAACCTTCTAGCTGTAGATATTGGTGAATAATATAATTTCTCAGCACTTTCTATCTTATTAACTAAGTTTGATAAATAATCTATTCTATTATCTGTATTAGGATGATCAGAGAAAATTTCTAATAATTTAGAATTACCTCCGGTACTTTTCTTCTGTAATACTTTCATCAATCCTATAGTTCCCTGAGGATTATAACCACTTTCTTTAGTCAGAAAGACTGAATACTTATCAGCTTCTCTTTCCTGTTTTCTACTATAACCTTTTTGTAATAATTGCATACTAAGTGCAGTTATAAAATCCGGTTTTTTTTGATTTACCTTACCATCCTTAGCTAAATCAATTAGAACAGTACCAAGCTTAATTCCTTGAATTAAATCTATACTATCTTGAATATCATCATTAACTCCATGTCCTAATTCGTGAGCTAAAACTGCTGCTAATTGGTTATTATTTTCCAAGTCATCTATTAACCCTTTATATAATACTAAATAACCATTACCTAAATAGACAGCATTTATCTTTTTAGTATCTGCTATGTAAAGTTTAAAGTCAAGGTCTGAAGCATCTTTTTCAGCATTAACTGCTAAACTATCAAATACTTTATAAACTCTCTTTTGAATTTTAGGCTTTAATTCAAGCCAACCATATTCTTTAGAATATTTTTCTAAATTATTTTTAGCCACTTCTTTTTCTAAATCGGAAACTGCACTTGCTGATAAACTATTTAATAATAAAAATATAATTAATAAAGAGAAGATTAACCATTTTTTCTTTACATTTCGCATCCTACAACTCCTCTCTTACTCATTTAGTTAGCAGTGATTTTAATATATCTAGTTTCTTGATTCTTAATATGTATTTTTAAATTCTCATTTAAATTTTCACCAATTACTTTAAGCGAATATGTTCCACTGCTTAATCCAGGGAACTCAGCTTGACCATGATGAGTATATGCAAATCTAATCCGTTTTTCATAACTAGAAGTATATACGCCAATATATACATCATCCATCAAATTCTGTTGTTGATCATAAACAACTACTTTTAAATTTCCCCTTCCATTACAACCACTAATAATTATTGATAAACCTAGAAGAAGAATAACTAATAGAATTGTTTTTCGTTTCATTTAAGCCACCTCATACTTTAATCAAAACTAAATTTTGAATCTATTTGTTACTTAAACCACATTACAATTTATTCGTGATTATATTAGCTAAATCCTGCTAAGAATGATAAAAATCTTGCAACTATACAGAATCTAGCTAAAAAATTTAATTAATTAAATTTTTTAGCTAGAATAATGAATATGGATTCATGGTAAAATAATCATAGCTAAAATTTAAGGAGGGAATCTTATTGTATAATGAGGAATTATTACATCAAGTCGCTGGTAAATGTCCAGAATATGAATCAATTACTGTAGCTCAAGGATATGGTATATCCTTTTTAGGAAATTTAGAATCATTAACAGAAGCCCAATGTGATCTTTGTGTTAATTGGGATGATAGTCATTGTGATATCTTTCAAGAACATAAAGTAAAATATTAAACTTAACATTATGAATCTTTTAAAACTATAACCCCTGTAGATAACTTATGAACATCTGCTGCTAAAATTCTACCTAACTCTACAGCAATTAACTCCTGTTCTTCCTTATCCTTGGCATAGAAGATTGGTAGAGTTCCTCCTACTACATCTTTTTCACAAGTAATTACAGCTAATATCTCTTTAATATTTGGCATAACTTAAGTTTCCTCCCCTTTGTCTTAGTCAGCACCGATCTGAATATGTTTTTCACGTTTAGTACTCTCTAATAACGGAACTTGTTTAATTACTTTTAATAAAGCTTCCACATCTTTCCTCATAGGTACAATCATCATAATTACTTCACCGGTATTAAAGTTTCTACGGGTTTCTATATAACGTTTAACCCCTAAAATTCGTGCTGCTTCATGAGCAATTGCTTGTCTTTGACCATAATTAGCTAAACTAATATCTCCAGCATGATTATAAGGCTTAATTACTACTCCAATTCCTTCCTCTAAAATCCGGTCTTTAGCATTATCTAATGCTTGGTTAGATATATATTGTCCATCTACTAATAGATTATGACCATCAAACTTTAAAGTCACTTTTTTTACTTCTGCTACATCACCAACTACTTGATCTTTTGTCCATTTATCTATTAAATAAGGTGTCATTATCCCTAAAATAACTGCTAATCCTATTTCTAAGATAGGATATGATGTCTTCATAAACTCTAAAGTTCCAGTAGTTACTAAAGATGTAATAATTACTATATAGTTTCTGGCTTCAAAGCTCTTAGCTATTCCATTAATATAAGCCTCTCCTCTTTTAACTAATTCTACATTTTCTAATGCTAATAAGTCATTCTTCTCTATCTTTCTTACGTCTCTAAACTGTTGAATAGCTAAAACTAAAAAAGTAACTGCTACAAAATTATTTTCCAATAAAGCAGGTAAAGCCACTGCACCTAAAGCGGCAGCCACAAAACCAATAGTTATATGTATTAAAAAAGCATCAGGAAAGCTAGGATATTGACGATAATCTTCTTTAAGCATAATTATTCTAGCTATAGTTCCCATTAATATTCCAATTACTATCTCCGATAAATGTTCCATATTTTCACCTCTTATATAAAAATTAAAAATAATCTAATTGTGTTTACTTTCTTTACTTCCACGAAATGTAGCAATCATTAATAGTAATAAAGGAATTCCTATCTTTAATACTAAATAATATGGTGGTAAAATTTCTGTGACTATTGTTCCTAATTGAGTGATATTTTCAAAAAGCATTAAAGAAAAAGTAATTAATATGATACCTGTTGGTAATACTACTGATTTATAACTCTTTAATTTAAAAGTTTCCGCGATATTAATTACTAAACAATAATAAAAAATAGCAATTTTAATAAACCCTCCTCCAATCCACATTACTACTATTAAAGCATCTATATTTTCTACAAAACCAAACAGACTAATATATTGCACTAAAGACAGCATAGGATACTGTAAGGTAGCACTTTGATCACCACCATATAAAGCAACAATTTCAACCATCATTATTAAACCTAAAAAAGTTACAATTAAAACTGCTTTAAAAGTTGAGCTTAATGCTTCTTTAGACTTATTAATAGCCGGCAAAATAGTAATTAATACAAATGTTTCAGTTAAAAAAAGTGAAGTTGGATATGCTCCTTTTAAAATTGGCATTATTCCATTTGCTAATACAGGTTTTAATTTAGCAAAGTTTAAATCTGGTAAAATAAGAAAATAAATAATAATTATAATCCCAATCATCACTGGTAAAATTAACTCGTTAACTCTTGAAATAACTTCAATTCCATTCCTGACAGCTGAAGCTAAAACTAAAATAGTTGAAATCAATATGATTTCTAATGGAGTATTTTTTAGAAATGTTACATTTAAAACTTCACCAAACTCTCTGATAATCACAGCTGTAATATGAATAAAAAATAATATATAAATCAAACTAACTATTTTACTTAAAAATTTACCAACAATTAATGGACTATAACCAATAATAGTTTTATTAGGAAACTTGTTTCCTAATAAAACAACTATGTATCCAGTTAATAAACCAATAATTCCTATGATAATTATTGCTAACCAACTATCTTGTTTAGCATATGGAGCAAGTGCGCTTGGCAAAATTAACATCACTGTTGGTAGCATCGACATAATAAGTAACCACTCTAATTGTCTACCAGAAACTTTACCTTTTTCTAGCATTTATACCCTCCTAATACTAGTTGAACTTTAACTCTTTTACATACTTTCCCCAAACTAACTCTTTTTAATTAATATAAAAATACAGACCAATTAGCCTATTTATAACTAACTGCTCTGTATTATAAAATAATATATTTGAATTTAGAATTAAAACTTATGATTATTTGTTAATAAACTCTCCATTTTGATTAACCACAATTAAATCTAAATCGGAAATTTCTTTAGACTTAAATTTACTCTTATCAATTACAACTAAATCATAAGGGTGAGTAATCACAGTAATTGAAACCTCATCATCTTCAGGACTAACTTGTGTTACTTTAACGACTAACTTATTATCTTTTTCAATCACCTTATCGATTTGAATACCATAGCCTCCACTTGGCATTTCTCCTAAGTAAGCTAAAATACCCACCTTATCTGTTAAATCTAACTTACTAATTCTTTCATAATACTGTTTATGTTGTAAATCTTTTAATACTTCTTCTCTATTCTCTGTAGTAACTACTCTATATTCTCCATCTCTTGGTAAAGTATCCTTTGACCATTCTCCTTCTAAATTCCGCTCTGCCTCATAGATTGTAGGCATAGAATCAATATCTTCAACTATATTACAGCCTACAGCCAATATCATAACTACTAACATCAATAATGTAACTTTAAACTTCATCGTATAACCTCCCTCAAATAATGATATCACCCCCTTTTTTATCTGTCAATAACAAAAGCACCCTGTAAATCCAGGATGCTTTTAAATCGGTAATTATTCACAACAATTTACTTCTGAAACGCTTGCAGACACCTCATCCATTACTTTACCACAATTTTCACAAACATAATTACTACCTGCTTTAGTCATCTCTCCACCACAACATAAAGGAGCGGAGAATTCTGCACCACAGCTACTACATTCAAAATTTCCCATAGTTTTCCTCCTTTTAACTTAGATTTAAATAGTTCATATATTAGTATTCTTTCATAAATAGCAAAAATTTATACTTGAACTTGGAGAGTTTCTATCTATAGCTAATTATATTCTCTTTTATATAATAATTATTTGCTTTACATTAATCCTAATGGTAAAAAAAACATCAAAAACCAAATTAAAATACCTGTATAGAATAATATCTCTATAACAATTAAAATACGGTTATTAGTATGCTTAAAACTTGTTGTATCAACAAGTTCATCATCTAACTCCTCTTTATCAGATATATTATCCATAATTTGTTTTAATTCAGTAGGATGTTCATGTTCCATTACTGTCTTACTAATCTTTCCATTAAACCAGACTAAATTCATTGGGAAAAAATCAGGACTTAGATGAACATTATAGAAATGCCAAACGAAGATAGCTAAAATTGCTAAAATTGCTTCATCACTATGAGCTATTCTAGCACAAGAACTTACCCACCGTGGAAAAAACTTAGCAGTAGCTTCTGGACACCACATCATAAGTCCAGATCCTCCCATAATAAACATACCCCAGAAGACAGCCCAATAATCAAACTTTTCTTTATATGAATATCTTCCATAATCTGGTGGTTTATTAGTAAATCCTAAATTATATTTAATATTCTGAACAAAGTCTAAAGCATCTTGCCATTTAAGCATAAAATCCCAAGATGGTCCTTTTAAATAAGCATATCCAGCTAAATAGATTAAATGGTATATAAATACCAATAACATAATTACTCCACTAATTATATGAACGCAGAGCATAGCATAAAATCCGCCAAAGAGGTCAACTATTTGGGGAGCCCATGCTGCACCATCATACTTAATAGGTAATCCTGTAACTGCACAAAGAGTAAAAGTTATAAACACCAATATATGTTGAAATCTTTGGTTAAGACTAAACCTTTTAAACACTAATCCTTTTTCTTTAGAAAAAGTTATATTTTCCACACTTTCCACCTCCTTGAATTAATGACTTTCATCATTATTAGCCCGCCTAAATTTACCTATTAACTCAATTAAAATATGAACTATTAAGAAAGTAATTGTCAGAATAGTTAACCATGTAAAGAACTTAAATGTATAATACATTGGTGCTCCTTCTCCTTCAGGCTCTAACTCAGCATGCTGAACACCTTTAGCAAAATTCTTTCTAGGCTTTTCGTGACATTTAGCACAAGTCTTAGGAAGATTCTTATCAGATACAGATGACTCTTGATGTTGTGGCCCTAAAATTCGATGTGAATCATGATGGCAATCAACACAACTAGCTGCTCTTTTACTTCCTAATTCAACTGCTTTACCATGAAAACTTTCTTTAGTACTTTCTAGTACTATTCCTTTATGACATTCTGAACATAGTTCTAATTCTTCCTGCTTGGTAAAATCACTCTTCTGAATATCATGCTTTCCATGACAACTACTACAACTAACATCTGTTTTACCTTCTTTAGTTACCTCCCAGTGACGGCTTTCTTTATAACCTTTAGCTTCATTTGAATGACACATTTGGCAATTATTAGCTACTTTAACAGCTAACTCAGTACCATATACAACATTTTTATGCGGATATCCCTGGATATCCATATGACAGGTTACACAATTATTATTATTATGAACTGAATCTTTTAAAATAGATTGATTAACTGTTAATGATATTTCTTTATCATTGTGTTCAGTAGTAAATCCTTTTAACCCATGACATGTTAAGCAGTATTTGTCTGTTCTAGCTGCAGCAACACTATTTAAAAAAAACATTAAGCTTAACATCAAAATTAGCCCTAAATAGAATTTTTTATTCAATTCCATTCCTTATTGTCACCCCTTTCAATAATTACAAAAAACAAAATAGAGACCAGTAAAACACTAATTTGACCGGCCTCTGGACTCAAAGTCTCTGGACTATCCTTATTATCTTTTTTATATCATCCACTATATTCTATCTCTGTAACTCCTTGTGTAATAATAGTAATAAATCGCTTGCAATGTCTACATTTAATGATGATCTTATTCTCTACTATCTCACAAACGATCTTACCGCACTTGCACCGCAAGTAATCGTTCACTATATCACCTCCATTTCATTTTAAAATATGTGCGGCGGCCAAATTAACATAGTATAAAATGCAGAAGTAATCACTAATAATAAGCCACTAAGCACAACAAACATTCCACCTTTTAAAAAGCGATTTTCAATTTTAAAAGTATCATCCACCAATAACCAACTAGCTCCTAAACTAAAAACAAGAATTAAAATAGCACTAATAGTCAAAATAAATGTCATTACTCACACCTCCTTTCGTTTCATTAAAAATCCAGAATAAATAAAAAAAGCCAGCAGTATATAAATACCGCTGGCCTCTGGACTTATAGTCTCTGGACTCTAAATTAGTCTCTGAACTTTACAAATATATTCTATTGTTAAATATATAAAGGGCCAGTATTATGCAGATATCACATAACACTGGCCTCTGGGCTCAAAGCCTCTGGACTCTTGTCTTTAAGTTGTCTGTATACTCTATTGATTTTATATCCCTAGTTTGAATAATTAAAAAACGTTTACAATGACGACATTTAATAATTACACTGTCCCCTTCGACCTTAGCAACTAACTTATCACATTTACACCTTAGGTCATCCATTTATTTTGTTACCCTCCATTAATAGCATCGAATGGACAAAGTGAAATATTTCACTTTAGCAGTATAAAATCAAATCTATTCTTCCCCTTTCATATAATCCATTCATGCATTTAATTTTTAGCTATATTATCTTAAATGTTATTTATTAACTTAATTAAACTACTTACTACATTATATGCACTGACTTATAACTTTATCACAACTTTTATTGAATTAATTATATATTCATCTCTCCATCAAAAGACATCTCAATTATTTAAATTGACTTTTGTTATGTTGATTTTGTAATGCTCCGACCTCCCCAGCCTTCTCTAATGCTACTCTAGATAATACTGGACCTATTAATGCTGATATCATTACTGACGTTAATAAAATATTTAAAATGAAATTACTGGCTTGGGGGTATGATTGTTGAGCTATAATAATTAATCCTACTGCAACACCAGCTTGAGGCATTAAACACATTCCTAAATATTTCTTTACTTCTGCTGAAGCATTACCTAATTCTCCACCTAATCTTACTCCTAAGGCCTTACCTGCTACTCTAGTTATAGCATATATCGCTCCTACAACTCCAATATCAACTAATCTATGAATCTCAAATCGAGCACCAGCCAAAGCGAAGAAAATAATAAATATCGGTTTTTCAATACCTTCTATTAAGTTAAATATCTTCTTATGACGAGATGAAATGTTTTTAACAGCAGCTCCTGAAACCATATTAGTTAAAATAGGAGAAAACTCCAAAAAACTTGCTAAGCCACTAGCTAAAAATACACTTCCTAAAACTAAAGCCAATAAAGTTTTTTCGCTATTTATTTTATTTGCAAAATAGCTAAGCATATAACCTATTATACTTCCTAAAACGATTGAACCAATAATCTCTATAAACGGAGATTGTATCATAGAAATAATAGAAGTATTAGCTACACCTCCAACCATTGCTTTAACAACTGCAGATATTATTCCAAAAGCGACTACTCCTAACACATCATCTAAAGCTACAATTCCTAATAAACTATTTGTTAATGGTCCTGAAGAATAACTCTCTTTAATCACTGCCACAGTAGCAGCTGGAGCAGTAGCAGCTGCTAATCCACCTAATAATAATGCTAATGGAAAGTCATTGACAAATAACATCATAACTGCTGTTACCAAAACTACTGCTCCTAATACTTCGAAAATACCCATAAATATTACAGACTTACCTAGCTTTTTAATTGAATCTAGACTAAACTCACTACCTATAACTAAAGCAATAATCCCTAAAGCTATACCATTAATTGGTTGTAGCTGTTCAGCCATACGTTGATTAATTAATTTAGACAAAGATGGTCCTATTAATAAACCAGCTATTAAATACCCTGGTACAGCTGGTAATTTCAGTTTATTGGCTAAAGTACCTAGTACTAAGCTTAATAATAGAATAATTCCTATGATTAAAATTAAATTTATTTCCATTTTAACACCTCCTAATACAAAATATTAATTATATAGTTAATATTTCATCTCTTATTAACAATATTTATCTACATTGGTTAAACCTTTTACCATACCTAGAGGTATTGTAAATACTAAGGCAGTATGAGGATGATCTATATCTCCTACAACTTCCTCTACAGTGGAAACAACTTTATTCATTGTTCGCTCATCTTTAATGATAGTAAATACAGTCTTATTATACTTTTTATTCCCTTCAGCAAACTGCATTAATCTACCAAAAATAGAGATATCCTCTGTCAATAAATGGCCTGTTCCCATACTATCTAGAATAGTTACTCCCTGAATTCCTATTTCTTGAAATTTTTCTAATATTTTATCTAGATCATCATTCTTTTCAATAACCATCACTAATAATTCCATATCTTATCCTCCTTTATCTTTTATTTAGATAAACATTATATCATATTTATTAGTAATAATTCAAATCAATACCATAATTAATTAAGTTTGTAAGTTATATAGGTTTTAATTTATTCCATTAACATTTTAAGAATTCCCAAAGGTTTAAAATTAATAAACTTTGTTGGCCAATCTAATTCTGTCTTATCACAGACAGTAGATATACTGAATTCATTAATTTCTCCTTTAAGTTTTAATAACTTACTCTCCTCTAAATTATTATCCAATAATTGTTTTAATTTACTAGCTTCTTTAATTCTCTTATCAATATTTTGATTAGTAGCCCCATCTATTCTATTATATTCATATTTTAATTCATTTAATCGTTCTGCTGCTCTATATGTCTGTTCTACAATCTCTTTTCGGCTCATCCACTTGGTTTCATAACTTAAAATTTCTTCCCAAGTAGGATTAACTAATTTATCCTTATGGTCTTCTAATGTATAAGCAAATCTTTTATACCCAAGTTTTTCTGGATGCTCAAAAGCTAAACTTCCCGGGTCTAAAAAAGGTCCCATAGGAGAAATAAAGCAAGAAACTCGCTTATCATATTTTCTAAATAAATATTCACAATAATCTATAGTTTCTTGTACAGATTTTGGAGTCTGTTTAGGAAGGCCAATCATAAAAAAGATATCGACTCGATTACACCCTAGATTAGTAGCAATATCTAAAGTTTTCTCCATCTCCTGATTAGTATAAAATGTTACTCCATCTTGAGCCTTTCTTACTTCTTCACTATGACTTTCAGGAGAAAGCTCTAAACTCCAACTATCTACTGAATCATCTATCATCTCTAAAAATTTTTTAGAAGCAGAACTGAATAACTCAAATATAATTTCATTCTTTAGATTAGCTTCAGCTAACCTATCTAATAATTCAGTCCTATAATCCTCACCTCCTTGCCTTATATCCCCTATAATGAATATTGGCCCTCGAGAAAATTTAGCAATCATTTTCATATTTTTAACCATACTCTCTGGGCTTCTAAAGATTGGTCCTTTTCTTTGATTATAATACTGGTTAGTACATTTAGAACGTCCACAAGTAACACAACCTTGAACACATCCCTTCACTGAAAAGATAGCAGTAATTGGATTCTCAAACCAATTATTAAAAGGTAACATACTCTCCAGATCATGATATCTAAATACATTTTTAATCATAATATCTGGTCGTATATCTACATAATCCAATGTATCTGGATTAAACTCAAGAGAATTAATATTAGTTTTACCTTCATTTCTCCAAGTTAGATTCGGTACTTCCTTTAATGACTGTTCACCTTCAATTACTTTTAATAAATCAAGAAAGGGAACTTCTGTACAGTCTCCTCGTAATACATAATCTATCTGTGGATATTCTACTAAGTCCTTATGAAAGTAAGTAGATGATAATCCTCCAAAAATAACCGGTATATTAGGATGCTCTTCTTTAACTATCTTAGCGACCTCTAATGAGCCATGAGCATGGGGTAACCAATGAAGATCAATCCCAAACGCTTTAGGTTTTAAATTAGAAATAAACTTCCTAACATCAAATGACTCATCTTTCATCATCTTCACAGCCAAATTAACTATCCTTACCTTATACCCTTTCTCTTCCAAATAACTTTGAATTGTCATAAAGCCTAACGGATACATCTCAAATACTGTTGAAGAAGGAATCAAATCACTAATCGGCCCATATAAAATTGACTTCTTTCTAAAATCATATACACTAGGTGGGTGTAATAAGACTAAATCAGCATTTTTCATAATTATCCCTCCATTTATTAAATTACTTAAGGCTGAGATATGATCTTAAATTTAAGATCATATCTCAGCCTCTGGACTCTTGGTCTCTGGGCTAATTTGCCGCTGGACTTATATTTATTAATATTAAATTATTCAATTTTTTCTTTCCCTTTAGCTAACGTTATAGCACCTACCATTGCCACTAGCAATAATATAGCTATTACTTCAAATGGAATAGCGTGTTGCTTTAACATTATGGTTGCTATCTGATTGACTGTAGAATCTTTAGGAGTATTAGGCATCCAAGTAGTAATCCAGATTATTCGTCCAATAACTACTAATAAAATTGAAGTAATTAAGAAAGCAATACCTCTTTGATTATTAAATAAATTTGTTTTAGACATATCATCTCTTTGGGTCAACATGACTCCAAAGGCTAAAATGATAGCTATCGCCCCTGCATAAACTAAAATTTGTACAGCGGCTATAAAGTTAACTTGAATTAATAAATATAAACCTGCTACTCCAATAAAAGTTAAGATTAAAGACAGAGCACTATGCACTATATTCTGCAAAAAGACTACTGCCAACGCTGAACCTATAGTAATAATAGCTAATATCCAAAAACTTAATAACTCTAACTCCACATCTACTCATCTCCTTACCTTTATCTCAATTAACAGTCTACCGCTTTTTAATTACTACTTTAATAAATTTAAAACTAAATCATCTTTATTATATGTTGATAATTCAAATTCTTGGGTAGTCTGCAAAGCTTGAGTAGGACAATTCTCAATACAAAAACCACAAAACTGACAATATTGTAGATTAACTTTAAATTCTGTCAATTCACGCTTATTATTTTCGTCACGTACAGTTTCAATTTCAATTACTGGATTGGGACAACACTTTGCACAAAGTCTACAACCAACACATTTGTCTTCATTTAATTGAAAAGAACCGTGAAATACTTCAGGCAATTCAGGATACTCATCAGGATATACTTCAGTAATATTGCTACCAAAAAATCGCTTAATAGTAATTGATAATCCCTTTAATAATCCTTGTCCATACATTCAATCACCTCCAATCAGTTAACCAGATATAATATCACTCCAGTTCCTAACACGTTAGCTAAAGATAGTGGTAATAATATCTTCCAACCTAAACTCAGTAACTGGTCTATTCTAATTCGAGGAAAAGTCCAGCGCACCCACATAAAGATATAAATCATAATGGCTGTTTTTATAGTAAACCAAATATAAGAAGGTAATATAGGTCCACGCCATCCTCCTAAGAATAGAGTAGTAGCCATAGCTGCAGCAGCAAATAAATGAGCATATTCTGCTAAGAAAAATATAGCCCATCTCATACCACTATATTCTGTCATATAACCTGCTATTAATTCTGACTCTCCTTCTGGTAAATCAAAAGGAGCTCGATTAGTCTCTGCTGCTGATACAATTACATAAATTATAAAAGCTAGTGGTTGTAATACTATAAACCATACACCAGATTGAGCATTAATGATATCACTCATCCTTAATGAACTTGTAATCATAACTACTCCTAAGATAGAGAAAACTAATGGCACCTCATAACTCAGCATTTGAGCTAAACTCCGCATAGCCCCTAATAATGAATATTTATTATTGGAACTCCATCCAGCCATAATTAATGGAATAGTACCTAAAGCACCTACAGCAATAAAGTAGAATATACCAATATTTAAATCCACAGGTATCATTCCCTTACCAAAGGGAATTACAGCATAAGCTAAAACTGCAGGTATAAAAGTAAAGATAGGGGCTAAAATATAAACTATTTTATCGACTCGCTCAGGAATAATATCCTCTTTACTAACCAGTTTTAAAGAATCAGCAACCGTCTGTAATAATCCTCGTGGGCCAACTCGATTCGGTCCTAATCTCATCTGAATAAAAGCACTAACTTTTCGCTCAGCATATACTAAGTATAAAGCTACAAGACAAATAACTCCTAAGACAGTAATCCCTGCCGAAAGATCCATAACTGTTTCAATGGTTACTTGAGACAAATTCATATCTGTCATACCATTACGTAAAAATTGAGCTATATTAACAAACAAATTCTGTAAAACCTCCATATAAATCGTCTCCTCTAATCTTGTTTTTAAGTAACAATCTTACCTATCCACCTCACCTAGGACAATATCAATACTTCCTAAGATCGCAATAGCATCGGCTACCTTCTCTCCTATCATCATCTCTTCTAAAGCCATTAGATTTATAAAGGATGCTGGTCTAATTCGAAATCGATAAGGTTTTTTAGATCCATCACTCACTAAATAAAAACCCAAATCTCCTTTAGGTGCCTCAATATGATGATAAACTGTACCTTCTGGTGCTTTTTTAGGTGCTTTAGCCTTAATATCTCCATCCGGTAGCTTAGCTAAAGCCTGCTTAATAATTTGACAACTCTCTTCCATCTCTTGCATCCTCACTAAATATCGATCAAGCACATCTCCATTCTGTCGTACAGGAACATTAAAATCAAATTTATCATAGACACCATATGGTTCATCCTTACGTAAGTCATAATCCACTCCACTAGCTCGTAAATTAGGTCCACTAATACCATAATCTATTGCTTCTTCTGCCGTTAAAACTCCTACCCCTTTAGACCGAGCCTGAAAAATTTCATTCCCAGTTACTAATCCATGATATTCTTTAAGAGCTTCTGGAAAATTATCTATACAATCTTCAATTTCAATTAATAATTCATCTGATAAATTCTTAGCTACTCCACCAATTCTCATATAACTATAAGTCATCCTAGAGCCAGTCAACTTTTCAAATATATTAAGAATTTTTTCTCTTTCTCGAAACGCATACATCAAAGCTGTAGAAGCTCCTAAATCATTGCCAAAGGTTCCCCAAAAAATAACATGATTCACGATTCGTTGTAATTCGGCAATTATGACTCTAATATATTCTGCTCTTTGTGGTACCTCTACTTTCATTAACTTCTCTACTGTCTGCACATATGCTAAGTTATTAGTCATTGAAGAAATATAATCTAATCTATCCGTAAATGGTATACATTGTGGATATGTTCTACTTTCAGCTAACTTTTCAATACCTCGATGCAAAAACCCAACCTTTGGATCTACTCCAACTACATTTTCTCCATCTAATCTTAAAACCATACAGAAGACACCATGAGTACTAGGGTGATGAGGACCAAAATTAACTTCCAATTGCTGGGTTTTAGTTCCTTTTTGCTGAATCTCATCCTTCTTTTTAAAATTGATCTTCATATTTTACACCTCCATTTCTTATCTACATTTCATAATCTTTACGTAAAGGATGTCCTACAAAATCTTCTGTTAATAAAATCCTCTTTAGATTTGGATGATTACTAAAATTAATACCAAATAAATCATATACTTCTCTTTCCTGCCAATCTGCACTTGACCAAATATCAACCACTGAAGTAATTGTAGGATCTTGATAATCTATCCTAACTCTAACTTCTAGTAAATTCTTATACTTTAATGAAGTTAAATGGTAAACTACTTCAAAATAATCTTCATAATCAACAGCAGTAAGATTACTCAAGTAATTAAATGCAAGCTCTGAATCAGATTTTAATATTTTCATAACTTGTATCAAATCATCAGGTTTAACCTCTAAACTACTATCAGTAATTTGATCTTTTAATAACTCTACTTCCATCTTAATCATCCTTTATGATTGTATTTTCTTTTTTAATTGTAAAAAACCATGTATTAAAGCTTCTGGACGAGGTGGACAACCAGGAATATAGACATCTACTGGTAAAAATTCATCACCACCAGGCACTACATTATATGACTCAGCAAAAGGCCCTCCACTAATCGCACAATTTCCCATTGCAATTACATATTTAGGTTCAGGCATCTGCTCATATATTCTTTGCACCGCTGGCTTCATCTTTTTAGTAATAGTTCCAGCAATAATCATTAAGTCAGCCTGTCGTGGTGAAGGTCTAAATACCTCATATCCAAATCGAGCTAAGTCATATCTCGACGCTGCTGTTGCCATCATTTCAATGGCACAACAAGCTAATCCAAACGTCAAGGGCCAGATAGAATTTCCCCGTGCCCAGTTAAGAGTTCTCTCAACAGTAGTTAGAATTATATTGTTTTCATTTAAAACATCATGTATAACAGACTTTCGATCATCATTTATATTTAACACCATTCTAATGCACCTTCTTTCCAGGCATATAAGAAGCCTATAATTAAGATTGCGATGAAGACAAACATCTCAACAAAAGCAAACATACCTAATTGTTGAAATGTAACTGCCCATGGATATAAGAATATCGTTTCTACATCAAAAACTAAAAATACTAATGCATATAAGAAATAACAAATCTTAAATTGAACCCAAGTTTTACCGTGAGAATCTATACCACATTCATAAGTTTTATATTTTTGTGGAGATGATTTTCTAGGCGAAAGAATATATGATCCAATTAAAGCACCTATCGGTAACCCTGCTCCTAACAAGAAGAAGATTAGAATTCCATTAAAGTCATACATTTTGTCACCTCCTAAAAATCTTAGGTTAATAATATATATTACCTTTAATACTTAATATGAAGCTAGTTATTTAACTACTAATTCAACCATATTAATAAAAGTCTCTGGTATAATCCCTAATCCTAAAATGGCAACTATAGATACCCCAACTACTACTTTTAGTTCTAATGGTATATTAAGCTTCACCTTATTTATAGGACTCTCCAAATACATATTCTTAACTACTCCATAATAGTAAGGTAAAGATATTACACTATTAATTGCCATAATTAAGGCTAACCATAAATAATTACTTCCTACAGCAGCTCGGAAGATATAAAACTTACCTAAAAACCCTCCGGTTGGGGGAATTCCAATTAATGATAAGAAGAATATCGTCATAGCTCCTGCAAAAAAGGGTGACTTTTCACTTAAACCTTTAAAACTACTAATCTCATCACTATTTAAATTATTACTTAGCATAATAATCACTGCAAAACTACCTAACGTCATGAATGCATATACTAATAGATAGTATAGTACCGAAAAAGTACCGTTTTGAGTAGCAACTGCAACTCCTACTAATATATAACCTGCTTGAGCAATAGCTGAATAAGCCATCATTCTTTTAATATTAGTCTGAGTTAACGCCCCAATATTACCTAGAGTCATAGATAATAAAGCTAAAATAGCTACTGGTAATGACCAATTACCTGCTAACTTAATAAACCCTACATTCAAAATTCGTAATAATGCTGCAAACGCTGCTGCTTCAGAACCGGCAATTAGAAAAGCAGTTATTGATGTTGGAGCACCTTGATAAGTATCGGGAGCCCACATATGAAATGGCACAGCTGCTACCTTAAATCCAAATCCAGTTATTATGAAAACTATTCCCATCATTAACAGTGGATTTATAGCAGCCATAGTTAAAGCTCCTTGACCAGTCTCTATCACCTGGGCAATCTGAGTAATATCTATAGTACCAGTTACCCCATATACTAATGAAATACCAAAGAGCAATACAGTTGAGGTTAAAGCACCAATTAAGAAGTATTTTAAAGATGCTTCTATTGATTCTTTATTATCTTGTAACATCCCTGTAAGCACATAGGCAGAAATAGACATTAATTCTAAACCTACATAAATTGTAATTAAACTATAAGAGGAAACCATAATTAACATTCCTAAAGTTGCAGAAATTATAAGACTATAGAATTCTCCAGCTCTTATCCCCTTCTTCTTAACATATTTAAATGAAATCAGAATTATTGTACAAGCTACTATTATTAATAAAGCCTTAAAGAAAAGCGAATAAGCATCAAATATAAATGACTTTCCCCAAGTCTGATTTAGATTATCAGTAAGAAAGAAAAGTGATCCACCTGCTAATAATAGTCCTATAACCCCTGTAACCCTAGTTGTTCTTCCCTTCATAGCTATATGATCTATTAATAGTATAATTATCATAGTGATTGTTAGAATTATCTCAGGAAGTAATATATTGATATTCATATTACATCCCCCCTAATACCGATGCTAATAGGATATCTACTGACTGATTATAGAATGATAGTAAAGTATTTGGATAGATCCCTGCCCAAATAATTAATAACATTAAAGGAATAACCACCCAAAGTTCCCTAATACTAATATCAGTTAAATCATTGAATTTATCAGATATATCTCCCATTAATACTCGCTGCATCATTCTTAGATGATAAGCAGCAGTAAATATTAATCCAAGTACACCTATCACCACTAAAATAGGAAACTGTGTCCACGTTCCTGTAAATGTGAAAAATTCACCTATAAAACCAGATAATCCTGGTAATCCTAGATTAGCGAAAGCAGTAAATGCTAATAAACCTGCAGCCAATGGAATCTTATTATATAATCCACCTAACTCTCCCATCATCCGAGTATGAGTTCTTTCATAAAAAACACTACCTACAAAAAAGAACATTAAAGGTGAAATTAATCCATGGGAAAAGAGTACATATAAACTACCATTTATAGACATTGGAGTCATTGCTGCTAAACCCACTAATACGAACCCCATATGACTAATACTTGAATAAGCAACCATCTTCTTTATATCCTCTTGAGCCATTGCTGCCAAAGCACCATAAACGATATTAATAACTCCCAATACTCCCATTATCAAGGCAAATGATTGAGCTACTTGGGGAAAAGTAGGATAGGAAATCCGATAAAAGCCATAGGCTCCCATCTTTAACAGCACACCTGCTAGTAACATACTCCCTCCAGTTGGTGCCTGCACGTGTGCATCAGGCAACCACGTATGAAACGGAAAGATTGGAACTTTTACAGCAAACCCTAAGAAGAAAGCTAAAAATAACCACCATTGGAATGTAGCAGAAAGTTCAGCTTGCTGTGCTATAGTTAAGATATCGAAAGTATTTAAACCACTTCCAAAATAGAGTGCTAAAATACCAATTAACATAATTACACTGCCAAATAAGGTATATATAAAAAACTTAATTGATGCATAACGACGACGTTTCCCACCCCAAATTCCAATTAAAAAATACATTGGCACTAAAACTACTTCCCAAAAGACATAGAATAATAAATAATCAAGTGCTACAAACAATCCCAATAACCCTGTTTCCAATAAAAGCATAAATGCAAAGAATCCTTTAACACGCTTATCAATATTCCAAGATGCAATTATTGACATCACAGTAATTACAGCACTAATTATTAATAATGGAAAACTAATTCCATCAACCCCTAAATGATAACTCACACCAAGACTTGGAATCCATTTCAACTGCTCTACAAATTGCATCTCTCCTGTGCTAAAGTTAAAATCAGTCAACATAATTCCTAAAATCACAATCGGAATTAAACTAACACCTAAAGCAAACTTCTTAATTAAGTCATTATTATCTTTGGGCAAAAACAAAGATATGATTGCTCCAATTAAAGGAGTAAATATTAATATACTTAACATAAGCTTATCCTCCTATCACTATAATGATTAACCCAATTAATACGGAAAAAAATAAAGTTAAAGCATATGACTGTAAATAACCAGTCTGTAGATTCCTTATTATTCGACTCCCTATTAAAAAACTATTTCCAATTCCATTAACCATGCCATCTACCGCCTTATCATCAAAACTTCCTATAATCTCACCCCAGACGACTCCAACTTTACCGACTAAATTTACTATCCCATCTATTATATATTTATCGATCCAACCAATAAGCTTTGAAAAAGCCAGGCCTCCTTGTACAATTATAAGATTATATACTTCATCGATATAATATTTATTCTTTAGTATCTTCCAAATTGGATATAAAGCTTTAATGATTTTCTTCCTTGAGATAAGGCCAATTCCATAAATTAACCAACTAAAGAAGATTCCTAATAATGTTGCTGAAATAGCTGTCATCTGCACAAAACTACTTGGGTCTAGATGATGACCATGTTCTAAAGCTATAAATTTACCGAAAGCCATATTAGTTAGCGGTGAATTTATAAAACCTGACCCAAATGCTAATATTGCTAATAGAATTAAAGGAATAGTCATTGATGCTGGTGATTCATGTGCATGATCATAAGCTTCATGATCTCTTGGATCACCAAAGAAAGTAAGTATAGTAGCTCTAGTAATATAGAATGATGTAAATAGTGCTGCAATTACTCCAATCCAGAAAAGAATTGGATAATCAGAATGATAAGCTCCTAATAGTATCTCATCTTTACTCCAAAATCCACTAAATGGTGGTAAGCCAGCTAATGCTGCTGAACCTATAATCCAAGTCCAACCTGTAATCTTCATCTTGCTAAGCAAACCTCCCATTTTATGTATATTCTGAGTATGAACTGCATGTATTACACTTCCTGAGGCTAAAAATAATAATGCCTTAAAGAAGGCATGAGTCATTAAATGAAATATACCAGCCGTATATGCTCCAACTCCTAAGGCCATAACCATATATCCTAATTGACTAATAGTAGAATAAGCCAGTACCCCTTTAATATCATCTTCAACTAATGCTATACTGGCTGCGAATATAGCTGTAAATCCTCCAACAAAAGCAATAACTGTTAAAGTAGTCTGTGCTCCAGCAAAAACTAAAAACATTCTAGCTATCATATAAACACCAGCTATTACCATAGTAGCCGCGTGAATTAATGCACTAACTGGAGTAGGACCTGCCATAGCATCAGGTAACCAAACATGTAACGGAAATTGAGCTGACTTACCCATCGCTCCAAAAAAGAGTAATAAAGTTGCTATCGTTAATCCAACACCTGCTAGTTCTCCATGCTCAACAAGCTTAGTTAATGCTGTAAAATCAAATGTCTTACCCATAGCAAAAATCATAATTACTCCTAATAGCATTCCAATATCACCGATTCGAGTCGTTAAAAATGCTTTGTTAGCTGCTAAAACATTCTCTATATCCTCAAACCAGTGGCCAATCAAGAGATAAGAACATAATCCTACTAATTCCCAACAAATGAAAAGAAATAAAAGATTATCAGCTATAACTAATCCTAACATAGACGCTGTAAATAAAGATAATACTGCATAAAATCGTTTATATCTACTATCCCCTTCCATATAGCCTTGAGAATAAATGTGAACCATTAGACTTACAAAAGTAACTACTATAAACATAATGGAAGTGAAAGCATCTACACTATAACCCATAGTGATTTTAGTTGTACCATGAACTGCCCAAATAAGACTCTTTGAAACTGTAGCTCCTTTAATTATGTCTATCAAAACTCCAATTGACATTAAAAATGAAAGAAATAGAGTGCCAATACCAACCTTATCAACTTTACTTTTAAAAAAACGCCCAAATAAAATTATTATTAACCATGAAAGAAAAGGCAATAATGGAATTAACCAGGCATAATCTACCATCATAGGTCATCCCTTTCAAAATTTATTTGCTATTAAACTTACCATTTTAAAAGACTAAAATCATTAACATGCACTGAAGAATATTGACGATATATAGCGAGTACTACTGCTATTCCAACTGTTACTTCTGCAGCTGCTACTGCTATAACAAAAATAGCAAATACTAAACCTACTGAATCAGCTACAAAATGCGAAAATGCTACTAAATTAATATTAATAGCATTAAGCATTAACTCAATAGACATTAATATTGCTATAGCATTTTGTTTAGCTAAAGCTCCAAAAAGTCCAATACAAAATAAAGCTGCAGCCAGTAATAAATAGTGAGTCAAAGTAATCATTCTTATAACCCTCCTACTCTCGATTCATATTAATTGTTAACTACTTCACAATCAAATCAATTGTTGAATCTCCTCCCTCCCCCAGCGAAATAAAAAAAGACCAAGACTATATTTAAAAATAAATATAGTCTTGGTCTCTGGACTCTTAAAGTCTCTGGACTCTGATGTCGCTGGACTAACATTCTTTAATTATATGATTTTAATAACAAAGCCAATATCAATTTCTTAACTTTAATAAATTATATTAGTCTAACTATAAAAATATAACTAAATTCTAAATTTATTTATATTATGTAGATATTACATATTACTATACATAAAAAAATAAGCCCCCTTATTTGGGCGCTTTATTAGTTACATAAAGTAAGCTATGATATAATATTGATATGTATAAAGAATTAAACCTAATACTAAAACTGTACTAACCCATAAAAACTTCCTGTTTTCTTTCTTCTTTTTCTTTCCTTTAAAGTGATAACAATAATGAGAAAATCCTAATAAGACAAAAGATAACAATAAAAAAACATGTTGATACTTATTTAAAATGACTAAGCCACCTAAACTGACACCACCAAAACCTAGCAGTGCAAGTATAGTAGGTGTAATTCAGCAAAAACCAGTAAAGTAAGCAGAAACCACAGCACAAATACTACCTAACTTAGCTCTTGATTCCTTCATTGTAATCCCCCTCATTTTAAATTGCCCCCCTCCTACCATAGGGACCATATATATTATATCAAATTTTTATTTATAAATCAAAAAAAGTAAAATAATCTCTTTAAAGTAAAAAAACACTACAATAATTGTAGTGTTTTTCAATATATTATACTTTCCGTCTAGCAAATACATGATTACCAATTCGTTTAATTGTTTCTGTATTATTAAATATCCAACTTGCAGTAGCAGTTTCAGGATTATAATAATATAACGCACCATCTGTTGGATCCCAACCATTTAATGCATCTTTTGCTACTTTATAAGCAGTCTGATTAGGGTTTAAGTCAATTTGACCATCTAAAACTGCTGAAAAAGCATAAGCTCCATTAACCTTTTCATAAACTACTCCATCAATACTATTTGGAAATTTAGAACTTTCTATTCGATTTAAAATTACAGCAGCAACTGCAACTTGTCCAATATAGCTTTCACCTCGTGCTTCTGAATAAATAGCTTTAGCTAAAGTCTCCAATTCGCCGGGTCTAGGCTGATATCGAGTATAATTATTATTTTGATTTAAATTATCATTTATATTCCCTATATCTGGAACTGTTATATTAGAATTACTTGAATCATTTGTAGAATCATCTTCATCAACTATAAAACTTAAGAAAAACATCATTAATAATCCTTTTAAGATATTTTGATAACTGCTACTATCTGCTGCCATAGCTGGTTGCACTAATAAAACTCCAGTTAAAAATGGAGTTATTAAGCAAATTAATATAATGTAAGTAATTGATCTTTTTAATTTATTTTTTACCATAAAATAAAACCTCTCTTCTTAATAAGATTACCACAAAACTATTATAACAAACTTCTTGGAAATTTGGTATAGAAAATTATACTATATAAACCACAAATTATCCGTTGATTTGACAAAATAAAATAATAATTATATAATTACCCCATGCATACTCAAAACAAATGTTCGAGGTGATCTTAATGACTTACCATACCCATTTCGCTTTTTCAATCTTATTTGCTTTTACTGTTATTAAAAATCTAAATAGTTTTCAATTACATAATTACTTTGATTTTGAATTTTTATTAATTCTATATAAATCTAGCCCAGTTAATCTATATTGTGCAGCAGCTTTAGGGGCTATTCTACCTGATATAGATCATGTTAACAGTAGAATTGGTAATAAACTAAAACCGATTAGTTGGATTATTAAATTATTCGGTATTAAACATCGAGGATTAACCCACAGCATATTAGGAGTTTTCTTATTTTCAATCCTACTTGAAAAATTACTTCTAATTAATTGGATAGATAAAATTTGGTATTATAGCCTCTTAATTGGATACATTAGCCATTTAATTGCTGATATGTTTAATCCACTAGGAATACCAATTTTATACCCCAATGAATACCGCTTTAAATTTGGAATTAATATAACAACAGGTAGTTGGAAAGAAAACACTTTCTTTTCAATTACTATATTAATCCTGTTTATCATATTTATTATTGAACTTGGATACTATAATATCTCATTTTCGATTCTTAACTAAAAAAACCTTATCCGGGTAACCCCGGATAAGGTTTTTTTAGTTCCATTTAAAATTTTAATTATTACCCACAACTACTATAACCGCAATTTTTACAAGAATTACATCCTTGCTCAAAATGAAGTCTTTGACCACATTCAGGACAATTAGGTCGCTGAATTGTAACATCTTCAATTTCCTCATTAATATTTGAATTTATACTATGATTATTTATAACTTCTTCCTCAATTACAGCCGTTACTTCACCAGTCATATCCTTGAATTCATTTGATTTTAATATTTCATTTAAAGCTCTTCCTACTACATCTGAACAACTACGACCAGTTAATTTATTTCCTTTACCTTTCTTATACATAAAGCTTGGGCAAGTACTAGTTGAGCGCAATTGATCGATAACTTTTTCTGGTGCTATTCCGGACCTTAGAGCCATACTAGTTAATCTACTAACTGCTTCAGTCATAACACTACAACCACCATCTGAACCGGTAGTTAGGAAAGTCTCAATTGGTTCTCCGGCTTGATTAATATTAATAGTTAAGTATAACTTACCACAACCAGTATCATACTTAATTGTTTCACCTAAAGCAGCTAATGGTCTCTTTTGTGGATAAATCTTATCTTTTTTCTTTTGGTTCTCCTCTTCATCTTCTTTATTAGTCTCTAAAACTTGACTGCCTCGAGAACCATCTCTATAAACAGTTAAACCTTTACAACCTAATTCATGAGCCAATACATAAGCTTCCCCTACATCTTCTTTGGAAGCTACATACGGTAGATTAATCGTTTTAGAAACTGCATTATCTACATACTTTTGAAAAGCAGCTTGAATTCTGATATGCCATTCTGGTTCAATATCCATAGTTGTTACTAAGATATCTGTATCAGCTTCTTCAGTAAAGTCATATTCAAAAGTAGAAACGTTACCTTCACCATCAGTATGAGTATAAGAAAATGAGAAAAACGGCTCTATTCCTCCACTAGTCCCAGCTAAAAAACTAATTGAACCTGTAGGGGCAATAGTAGTTAAAGTAGCATTCCTTTGTGGTTTTTCATAAACACTTTCTTCCCAAGCAGGAAAAGCTCCTTTTTCCTCTGCTAATTCTTGACTATACTGATGAGCATTTTCCTTAATAAATTCCATTACTTTTTTAGCCATTTCCACAGCATCTTCGCTATTATAAGAAATACCCAGTCTAATTAACATTTCATGAAAACCCATGACCCCTAAACCAATTTTTCTAGCCTTCATTACTTGTTCTTCAATTTCAGATAATGGATATTTATTCATATCAATTACATTATCTAAAAAACGTACTGCTAATCTAACAGTATCTTTTAAAGCATTCCAATCTACTTTCTGATTTTTAACAAATTGAGATAAATTAATTGATCCTAAATTACAAGCTTCATTAGGCAAAAGTGGTTGTTCACCACACGGATTAGTAGCTTCTATCTCTCCTAAATTAGGCACAGGGTTCTTACGATTAATCTCATCAATAAAGATAATCCCAGGTTCACCATTCTTCCAAGCATAATTCACAATTAGCTTAAAGATTTTCTTCGCATCTAGCTCACCAACTACTTGTCCATTCCGTGGATTAACTACTTTATAATTGCAACCTTCTTGTACTGCTTCCATAAATTCATCAGTAACAGCTACAGATAAATTAAAATTAGAAAATTGCTTGTCTAATAATTTTTCTTTATAATTAGATAATTCTTCATCTATTATTTCAGGCTTTAAATAAGTTTCTTCTAGACTTGTTTCAAATTGATCATATAATTCCTGATTCTCTTCATTCAATTCCCCTTTAGCATTAATAAAATTTAAGATATCTGGGTGATCTACTCTTAACATCCCCATATTAGCGCCTCTACGTTTCCCACCCTGTTTAACTGTATTAGTAGCACTATTAAATACTTTCATAAAACTAAGCGGTCCTGAACTAATTCCTCCAGTGCTTTTAACTACATCATTTTGTGGTCTAAGTCTACTAAACGCAAAACCAGTTCCACCACCTGACTTATGTATTAAAGCTGCATTCTTAACAGCATTAAAGATTCCTTCCATACTATCAGGTACTGGTAGAACAAAACAAGCTGCTAACTGTTGTAACTCAGTTCCAGCATTCATTAATGTCGGAGAATTTGGTAAAAATTTAGATTCTGTCATTAACTTATAAAATTCTTCCTCATAATAATTTTGCTTTTCTTGGTCTTCCTCAGCTTCAGCAATATTCTTAGCTACTCGTTGAAATAGTTCTTTTGGAGTTTCTATAATTTCCCTTTTTTCATTTCTTCGTAAATATCTATTCTCTAATAAATTTTTCGCATTTTTAGATAAATCTAAACTCAAATTAATTCTACCTCCTTATAATACTATAAAACTTTTATATAATAATAACAGTTTTATAGTTAACAGCTATTATTATATAAGCTTATAATAAAAAATTCAAATCATTTTAATCTAATTATAGCTCGTTAATTTGAATACAACCTGTTTATATAACTTATACTTAACATTACAAAAAACCTGCTAAAAATTATAAAAATCTTATTTTTATACTTATAAATTCATTATTTAAATATAAATTTATATACTAAAATGTTTAATAATTAATAAAATAATAATAATAAATATTATTTTGTAAATAAATATCATAAAAATAAGAATTTATTTGTACAGAGATTATAAGAAGGGATTAGTAATTTACTAATCCCTATCCTTAATATTAATGCAATATTTTATTTAATTTATCTGGATTAAAACCTACTATGGCCTCATCGTCTACTAAGACTACTGGTACAGCAGCTCTCCCGGTAATATTGATCATTTCTTCTCTAGCGTTTTCATTTTGAGCTACGTCCATTTCTTCATAATTTACATTTTTCTCGGAAAGAAAATCTTTCACTTGATGGCAAGCTGGTCACGTTGGCGTAGTATAAACCTTAATATGCTTTTCCATTATTAACCCTCCTTCTAACTTTAGTATAGCAAAAACTCAAATCATCACTTCTCTTTCAATTAGTATATCACAATAATATATATATATTATTCTTTAAAATATAAAAAAGGTGGGGTATCCCAACTTTTAAGGAATATTCCACCTTTTAAAACATTTTTATTTATTAATACTTAAATTTAAAAACTTATAAGAATAAAATATTTTATAACTTATTCCACGCTAACATTCCACCAGACAGATTATAAACTTTATCAAAACCTTGCTGAACTAAAAGCTTACTACCTCTAGCACTACGAACCCCAGCTGTACAAACCATAATAATCTTCTTATTAGAGTCAAGTGACTTATATTTGTCCTTAAGTTGACTTAAAGGAATTGATTTTGCTCCTGAAATGTGTCCATCATTAAACTCATGCGGTTTTCTAACATCAACCACTACTACATCTTTTTCTTTTGTAATCATTTCCTTAGCTTCAGTAACTGAAATAGATTCGTACCCTTTATTTCTTGTCATTGAAAATGATTTAAAAATTACAAAAACAACTAATGCAATTAATAATATAATTATAAATTTGTTCTGCATCTTTAATTCTCCTCTTAATTTATTAATTATAATTTTATTAACTTGAGTTAATAGATTAAAATAATATTGTGGTATAAATACATTAGAACAAATATAAAAAACAAACAATAAAAAATAGAGGTAGGTTTTTAAATCTACCTCTATTTTTTATTTTAACCACTAACCATTAATAAAGTCCTTCAATGCATCTTTACCAACAAATCCTACTTGCTGATTCGCTACTTCTCCATCTTTAAATAAAAGTAAAGTAGGAATACTCATTACTCCATAATTAGCAGCCAAACTTTGATTGTTATCAACATTTACCTTTCCTACCTTTATTTCATCTGCATATTCATCTGCTAATTCTTCAACGATAGGTGCTATTTGTTTACAAGGACCACACCAAGGTGCCCAAAAATCAACTAATACTTTTTTATCAGTTTCTAGCACCTCTTCTTCAAAATTATCTCCATTTAATTCAATTACATTTTCTCCTGCCATAAATATCCTCCTCCTTTTTACATGAATAAATCTAAACACTTAATAAAATTATTCTATAAAGCTTACTTTTTTCCTTTTTATAATTTAATTATAATTAAACTATTTTAATCGCCTTATTCGCGCAGTGATCTTTACATTTTCCACACCCATTACACTCTTGGTCAACAAATATCATACCACCATCATAGTGAATCGCTTCTTTTCCACAATACTCCATAGCATCGCAATCTTCTGACTGCTGACATAATTCTAAGTCTATATAAGCCCTTTTAATCATTAATTTACCCCCTCCCAATTGGGGATACCAATAATATTATATAATATCATATGTGAAATTGTCAAGAAAAGCTAATTATAATTTCCTATAAATTAATATTTTTTTATCTAGTGCTTAATAATAAACGTGCCCCGAAGGCTAATAAACCTACTCCTACTAACTTAATCCAGTGAAATGCAACTGAATCCAAACCCCAAAATCCAAAATGATCAATAATTACGGCAGTAGTTACCTGCCCTACAATGATAGCGGTAGTAGCATTAGCTACTCCCAATTGTGGAATACTAATCACCACTCCATAAAGAATAATTACATTCAAGGCACCACCTAAATAAGTATACCAAGGAGCATTTACTAAATTAGTAAAATCACCTTTATCTAAGTTTAGTATGAAGATGATAATAGCTACTAAAATAGTAGCTATTATATGAACAACAAATGTAGCCTCCCATAATCCAGCTATTTTACCTAAAACTGAATTTAATGAACCCTGAATAGCCATAGATACTCCAGCTATTAAGGCAATTACTAAAAAAATAATATCTGGCATTATATTGGCAACTCCTCTATATTCAAATAACCTTTAATTAACTTTTTGATGACATTTAGTACACTTATTTGGATTATACACATCATGACATTTAGAACAAACCTTCATCCCCGGTCTACGATAACCAGCACTACCGTGTACTACATTTTCATGGCAAGCAGCACATTCTACATTAGCATCTAAATGCTTTTGATGAGGAATATTTAATTGATCAATCTCTTTTAATTCACCGATTTCTTCATGACACTCTAAACAACGTTCTCCAGGTACTTCTCCTTCAATGTTCTCTGTTTGACCAGTAATATGTTTATATATCTCTTTAGTGGCAAATAGCTTTCTTTTAAGTAGTCCTAACGTTCCTGGATCTGCATGACACTCCATACAATTAACCCCATCATGAGTAGAAGTACTCCAAGAGTTATAAGCAGGTTGAATCTCATGACAACTAGTACAGAATTCAGGTCTTTCCGTATATTTAATAGTACCGAAACCTACAATTCCTAAAACGATTAAAGCCCCAATTAATACTTTCCAATTTAAGTAATCCTTAGCCATTTTTCCTCCCTCCTAATAATCACCTCACCACTCTAAATCTAAGAAAGTACTTTATTTTTGAATTTATCAAAGCTTACTCTATCTATAAATTCACCTAATCTTTCTCTTTCTTCTCCTGTATCTTTGAAATAATTAATAATATTATCAATAATCTGTAATGTTTCTTCTTCTGGCTGATTACTAATTAGTACATCACCTAACCTTGCCTTTACTCCACCACGTCCTCCTACATAAATAGTAAATCCTTTTGCTGTACCCATTAACCCAATATCTCTAAATTCAGTATCCATACATTTATTAGGACATCCACTGACTCCTATCTTAAACTTACCAGGCATATCAATTCCATGATACTTTTCATCTAGCTTTAATCCAATCCCCACTGAATCCTGTTGACCACGCTTACAGAATGTAGTTCCTGGACAAATTTTAATACTTCTAACACATATACCAATTGCATAACCAGGATCCATCCCTAAATCTTGCCAGGCAGCATCTATATCTGATTCTTCTAATCCAACTATGGCGATTCTCTGAGAAGAAGTGGCTTTAACAACTTCACAATTATACTTTTTAGCTACTTCACCTATTTTGATTAAGTCATCTGGTTCCATAATTCCCCCTGGCGCATGAGGAGCTATAGCGTAACTACCATCTCTTTGTAATATTGCACCTTTTGCCAATATATCTTTTTTGGTTCCTTGGCCTGTTTTATCCATATCAATTCCCCCTATATAATATTTTTCACCTTTATTATTTCAATTAAATTTATTTCTATTCATGTAATAGATAATCTTTACTAGAATAAAAACACAAAATAAAAACCATCGTTAAACTCTTTAAAGATTAACGATGGAATAAATAATGATTATTTAATTATTTTCTTCTAAAACATGTTCTAAACATTGACTAAATAATTGTAAAATATGATCATCATCTAAAGAATAATAAACCGATCTACCTTCTTTTCGATATTTAACTAAATTTAAATTCCTTAAAACTCTTAACTGATGTGAGACAGCTGAAGAACTCATTTCTAAGTGCTCAGATATATCACAGACACAGAGCTCAACATTACTTAGTGCATTAATAATCTTTATTCGAGTTGGATCCCCTAATACTTTAAAAGTTTCTGCTAATTTCATAATTATATCCTCTGATAATTCTCTTTCTTCAATTAACTTAATATTTTCTTCATGTAACTTATAAACTTCACAACTTAAACATTTATCATCATCCATATTTCACCAATCCTTTCGAATGCCTTATCTTCAATTATAAATAATAGATATTTATCTGTCAATAATGCTCTAATGATGAAGTAGTTGAATAAAGACCATACCTAAAATTAATCCTAAACTGGCAAAACCTTTATGGTATTCATATGATTCAGGAATTAATTCTCTCCCAATTATATTCAACATAATTCCCCCAGCTAAAGCTAAACTTAAAGAAAAGAATATATCTGATAATTGATATAAAAATAGACTAATGACAGCACCTAAAGGAGTAAATAGTCCTACAAGAATTGTAATTAAGATAATTTTCAAATTATTCAAATTACCTAGTTTTAATGGAGTAGCAATTGCTATTCCAATAGGAATATTATGAAAAGCCAAGGCTAACGCAATAAATATTCCTAAATTATCTTCTGTAAAATGACCAGCACCAACTGTTAATCCCTCTACTAAATTATGTAACGCCACCCCTAATCCAATAAATAATCCCATCTTAATTAATTGATTATCTTTAACTGTTCCATCTTCATCCTGATGATGTAAACGATGGAAACAATGGTGAGGTGTTATTCTATCTAATACGAATGTTAAAGAGAATCCAATTATTAAACCAATTATAGTATATAATATTTCACCTTTGGCTATAGATGAAGGTAACATTTTAAATAAAGTAATAAATAACATTATTCCAGCTGAAAACCCTAATATGGTTGCTAACAATTTTTTACTTAAGTTCTCAATAATGAATACTAATAATCCACCTAAACCAATAGCTAAACCCGCTATAAAGCTCATAATCAAAAGTCTTTCCATTTCTTCACCTTCCTTTAAACTTATTTATACATTTTTACCTTAATTTATTTTATGTAAGTTATTATGCCTAATTAGGCATTTATTTATTATAATTTATTCATAAAAAAGTTTCAATATCAACAAAATTAAAAAACAACTGTCTAATGACAGTTGTTTTTTAATTTAATGATTAAGATATTCAGCTTTAGGAATCAATTCTTTATATACTTCAATACCAATCTTTGTTTCCCAATAACCTGTTATTTTAGCAATCATAATTATTGCTATAAATACTCCTATCAGTAGAATAGAATATTTAATTAAAGATAATGTTTTCTTCTTATAGATAGATAAACTTAAAGCATCTTCTGAATATGGACAATTACTAATACAATTTAAGCAAGCATCACATTCTGGTGATACCACCTGTTCTTTTTCATGAACCTGAATTTGATTAGGACATACTTTCGTACATTTGCCACAATCAATGCATCTATCTTCATTTCTAGTCACCTTAACTGGACTGAATACACTAACTATTCCTAATAAAGCACCATACGGACATAAGTACCTACACCAAAAATTCTTGATTAAAATTGAAGCTACAGATAAAAAGATTAAAACTTTAATTGCTAAAGGGCTTAAATCTAAAAAGAAATATAACATTTTTACATCTGCTATTAAATTATAAGGAGATTGCATGAAGTTTATTACTGCCATTATTGACATATCTAAAAAGATAGTTTTCACAAAAAAAGCTAAGATAATATATTTAGGCAACATCAAAAACCAATCTATAATATTAGGTAGTTCAAAAGTCCTACCAAATATTTTTTCTCCAAGTTTACCAAAAGCTTCAGAAATAGTTCCAATTGGACAAATCCAACTACAGAATCCTTTTTTAAACAAAAATGAAATTAATATTATATTTAAAAGTAAGACTAATGCTGCTGGATGAATAGGGTCAAAAACTTTAACTTCTAACAATTGTTTTAATCCTAATAAGGCACTAATTGGCAAAAATCCTTCTACTCCTGGGGGTCTAGTTATAAATTCTGTTGCTCCTCCGGTTTCAAAGTAACGAATGAATTGATAAAATCGCCATCCCATATATAATAATAGGATAATAAAAGATGCTTGAATAATATTTCTAACCTTTACTATGTTTTTTACTGAATTTTTTACTGAATCTTTCATAATTTCCCCTCCAATTTGATTAAATCAGTACTATACTTACTAGTTTAATCTATTTAATCAAAAATTTAAAGTTTAAATATCATACTTTATCTGTGATTATTATCACAAAATTAGAGTCTCCCTTATATAAGGGAGACTCTAATTTAAGTAATTTTAAATTATTATAATTCTATTAATAGTAATTATTATAACCCTAGTTGTTTACTAAAAATTTTCGACGAAGTTTCTGCAATCTTACTTTCATAATCTCCTAAGGCCCTATTCTCTGAAGATAAAATTATAGCTCCTAACACATCACCTTGTTTAATAATTGGTGAAATTAATACCGATCCTAATTCACATTTATCATGCTTATTACACCCTTCACAAATATTAGCTTCTGTAGCAGTTTCAATTATTTCAGTATTCCTATTCTCCATAGCTTGCTTAACTCCATGACCAACTGGTCTTTTAGCATATCGCTCCATCTCTTTAGAACCAGCTACTACTTTATCTGTGTCTGTAATCATAACATTACACTCAGTAGTTTCTATTAATGTATCAATATAGTCTTCAAGTCTATCTAGTTCTTCTACTGGACTATACTTCTTTAAAATCACACTATCATCTTGATCTACAAAGATTTCTAGAGTGTTACCATTATTAATTTTCATTTCTTTGCGTATTTCTTTAGGAATTACTACTCTACCTAAATTGTCTATTTTTCTTACTATTCCTGTTGCTTTCATTATTATTACACCTCCTAGCTTTTTAAATAGTATATGAAACAAATTTAATTTTATGCTAATTTAGACTATAAAATAAGCGATCACCAAGTTGGTGATCGCTTATTATTTTAAAATATTTTACATAATTATAATCTTTGCTAATTCCCCTGATATTGTGGCTCTTCTTGTTTAACGTAATCAGCTCTACCTTTTAACTGCTGAGCAGTATTATTTAAATTTTGAGCTAAGTTATTATACATTTGAGATGCTTCTTGATCATTAGTATCTTGAGCAAAAATCTCTAACTGACTTTTTAAACCTTCCATAGCACTTAAAGTTTGCTGAAGATCATCCTTTGTTGTCATTTGCTCACCTCCTTATTTCTATACTTAGTTTGCCAGATCTTAATATTTTTATAACTTTTATTTAATGTTTTAACCTCCAACTTTATCCTTGTTAAGATATACTAGTATGAAACAAATAATAATAAGTAAACTAATAATAGAACCAAATTATATTACAATTCCAAAAGGAGCTGATTAATAAGAATGAAGAAATTAAAACATAAATCAAATTTAATCTATAAATTAATCAACCAACAAATTACTCGTAAGGAATATATACAAGCATTAATTAATCAGCATCACCATATGAAAAAAGTTAAAGATAATGAATAGAATATCACACTCCTCTTTCTTCATATCCCTTTTCATATTCAATGAAATATTTAACTTATAGCATATCCAAATTGACAGAAAGTAATTACACTGTAATTCTTTTAATAACATAAATCATTTTGCACCATGGAATACTATAATTATAGAATAATTGAAAGGAGGATATAAACCTTGGACAAACAAAAAGCAATGAACAAATTCAAACTTGAAATTGCCCAAGAACTAGGGTATATAGATTCACCAAATAACTCTGAGTATCGTAATAACTTAAATCAAATAAAATTCGATGTAGCCCAAAAAGAAAATGTACCATTACAAAGAGGGTATAATGGAAATTTAAAAGCTAAAGATGCAGGAAAAATTGGAGGAAATTTAGGTGGACAAATTGGAGGTCAAATGGTTAAAAAGATGATTAAACAAGCAGAAAATGCTATGGTAAATGATTACTATTAGCTTTAAAAAGGTGGGAGGAATTCCTTCCACCTTTTTAAATTGACAAATGTCTAATTCGTTTGACAACATAATAATATAGATGGTATAATCTGTTGGTAACTATAACAAAGGTGGGGTTTGATGGCAGATAAAAGAAAATTAATTTTAGAAGGTAAAATCTTACCAACATTATTGAAACTATCATTACCAATTATAATCGGGATGTTAATGCAGACAATGTTTAATATAGTAGATACCTATTTTGTTGGAAAATTAGGAGCCAATGGTTTAGCTGCTATTAGCTTAACATTCCCTGTAGTAATGTTCATGGTTTCTATTGGTAATGGTATAGCTATTGGTGGAAGTTCTTTACTATCCAGATTATTAGGGTCTAACCAATATAAAGAAGCTAAAAATGCTATCTTACATACTATCTTGTTAGCATTTTTAGTCAGTTTTATATTTACTATTTTCGGATTAAGATTAGCTCCTAAAATATTTAAATTTATGGGAGCAACTACTGAATTAATGCCATTAACATTAGATTATATCACAATTATCTTTTCAGGTAGCCTTTTTATTTTTCTATTTAGCTCTTTAGATGGAATTTTACGTGGTCAAGGTAACATGACTACCTCTATGATTAATCTTGGAATAGCTACAATAGTTAATATACTATTAGATCCTTTTTTAATATTTGGATTAAGTTTTTTTCCTCGCTTAGACATGAAAGGAGCCGCCTTAGCTACTGTAATTGCTAGAGGTATAGCTACTATTTGGACATTATTCTATTTTCTGAAATCTGATAATGTATTATCATTAGACATTAAATCCTTTAAATTTGATTTTAATATTATTATTAAAATTATCAAAGTTGGATTTCCTGCTTCTATATCGCAAGCTATTTTTTCAGTAGCTTTAGTAGGCTTTAATAAGTTGGCTTCTGCTTTTGGACCAAATATAGTAGCGGCCTTTGGATTAGGGTTTAGATTAGACACATTAGCCGTCTTACCAGGCTTAGGCTTAGCGGCTACAATGACTACCATGGTAGGATATAACTTTGGAGCTAATAAACTAAATCGAACTAAAAAAATAACTACTGCTGGATTAAAACTAATTTTTGGGATTATGAGTGGAGTTGGAATTATCTTTTTCTTTATACCTAAAACCTTAGTTAAATTATTTAATTCAAATCCAGAAGTAATTAAATATGGAGTTCAATACTTTAAATATGTTTCGTTAACATATGGTTTCTTAGGTCTAGGTTTCTTATCAATAGCTTCCTTTCAAGGAATCGGACATGGTTCTCCAGCTTTTATTAATAATCTTATTAGATTTGGAATTGTTGCACTTCCTTTATCATGGCTTTTGATATTTATTTTTGATACTGGACCAAGTGGCCTTTGGACAGGAATGGCAGTATCTAATGTAATCTTCGGAGTAATTAGTACTACATGGTTCTTTTATGTAGTTAATAATTTATTAGAAGATATCAAAAAAACATCTTAATTTAATTAAATATGATAAATGATTCTTAAATAATGACATAAAATCTTTTCTAAGACTTAACCTCATCATTTTACTAACAGCAATTATTTGATTTCTACATTTGATTTATCATTAAATGGATTTATTCTAACGGCTAAAGAAAATAAATATGGGTAATCCTTTTCCAAATGATCCATATAAAAAATCCATTCTTCAATTAAATGCACATAAGCCCGCTGTATATCACCTTCTATATGCTCTATATCTTTTGCGGACATTTTTTGAATATTCTCTCTATACATAAGCTCTTCGGTTAAATGAAATACTGCCCACAATAAATCAGTGAATGAATCATGTTCTAATAAATTAGGGTTCTCTAAAAGATCAAGTAAAAATGATTTTTCTTCAGATAAGAACTCTTTTATGGCCTGAAGTTCTTCAATATTCTCAATTTTTATATTATGTTCATAATTCAACAATTCATTCCTTGCTTCCTGAAATTCATCTTCTGACCATGATGAATCTAATTGTAATTTACATCTAAAGTCTTGACAATTTATATCTAAAGAAACAAATTTTGTAATTAAATCATTTCCTAATTCACTATAAAAAGCTCCAATAACCATATTTAATTTCTTTAACATCTTTTGCTTATCCCTAGCCTCTAATAATCTATGAATAATTAAGCTTACAATTAATACTTCAATTGGTATAAATGCTATATCCTCTACAAGAAAGATTAAAATATGATGCAAATCTTTAAATATATTATAATGAATATAATAGACAACTGCTGAAGTTACTATTAGTCCTAAAGCAAAAGTTGTTTTCCAATTCAATATGTAACTAAGAAATGATTCCTTTCTTCTTCTACTCTTTTTCATATATTATTCTACCTCCTGATATATTCTAATCCTCTTATAATAGCTAAAAATATCCTAATTCATATTTATAACTAGCTCCTTGTTATTGAGTTATATTTCATTTGTTATGTATACTTTTAACTTTTACATATTTTCTCTACTCTATTATAAAATTCATAATTCATTTAGCATTTTATAATATAATAATTATTTATAATATTTTTTAAACATTTTCTCAGCTACTATTACTGAATGTGGAATATATTTTTCACTAGGATGTACTTGCCGATACCAATAGTTCAAACTTTTTTCTTTATATTTTTCACGTTTAATTCCAGCAAACAGCCAATTTAAATACAAAGTACTATCTCTCCCAGTTGCCTTTAACCAAACTCCCCTCCAACTTTTATCTTTAATATGATTAATAGAAAACATTTTAAACTCAGGATCATTCAACTGGGGTTTTTCACCATATTTTTTAAACTCTGAGTCTAATTTAACAAAAAACTCCAAGTTTTTAACTATTTCATCAGGAATATGATTAAGTATTTCTTTTTTTATTAATAATTTCTCTTCATCTATATTCCCTTCTAAATACTCTTTAATTTTTTTACGATGATTTTTAAGCAATAATTGGTCTTCAAATAAATCATTATCCACAATGCTCCTCCTTCTAACAATCAGTTTATCAATTACATAAATTATTTCTAAAATCATCCCTGTTCTAATTTTAATTCAACTATACAAATATTAGTTATATTAATCAATTTTACCTTCCCAATCTCAATTTTATTAATAACCTGACTTATCTCATATAATTTAAGAATATTTTTTTACACTACTCTATAGTAATATATATTTAAGTTATATAAATGAATACTGAATCCATTAAAGAAGATAAGAATTTTTATTACATTAAAGGAAATGACTTCGGTATATTAGAAGATAATAAAATAGGGTTAAAGATCGGAGATGTTTTTACAGTAAAGATTTTAAATTATAATTACATAAATAGGAGCATAATCTGCTCCTATTTATCTTTATCTACTTTTCTGCCACTAACACTAGTGGTCCTGATTCATCCTGATTATAATCATTAAAATTAAAATCACCATACAATTTATAATTATTAAAACCTACTTCTTCTATAACTGTGATTAATTCTGTAGAGGTTAAGGGATATAATTGAATAGAATTTTTAAACTGATCATCATTTACTTTTAATGTAGTATTAAAGTCAATTTTATTATCCTTCCTAAAATTATATTTCCTAATAAAAGTTAGTCCTATTTCTTCTCTATCAATCCGTGGTAACTCATTAATCTTATACTTTAAAATACGATCATAATTTACTATTTGCATCATTAATTTACCACTTGAATTTAGCAATTCATGTATTTGTGAAATAACCTCAGTAATCTCATCTAAATTAGATAAATGCACTAAGGTATTTCCAATACAGATAATTCCATCAAATTTTTGTTTTAATTTATCAGTTAATTTCATCATATCTAATTTAAATGTTGTTACCTCTATCTCAGCTTCACTTGCCTTTTGCTGACATCGTTGAACCATTATTTCATCCAAATCAATAGCTGTTACTTTATAACCTGACTCTGCAAGTCTTACAGCGTAACTTCCAGTAGATGTTCCTATATCTAAAATTGAAGACTTATCCTCTCCATTTTTAGATAAATTATTCTTAAAAAAATTAAATTTTTCCTCACTTAAAGGAAATATATAATCATAATACTTACTGATTTCTGTATAAAATTCCATATTATTCACCTCAATGATTTTAATTCTAGCATAACTATTATAATTTAATAACGAAAAAACAAAATTCAACTCTATCATTCTTAGATATTACAATAAATCACTTAAAATTTCTACTGCTTCATCAATAGTTTGTGGTAAAGTAATATCCCCATTAATATTAAGTTGATTAAACAAATTAGTAATAGTAGGTAATGACAAATTAGCATCTCCCATTAAATCCAAGTTTGATAATAGCTTAGTTCCTCCTGTTGCTAACACCTTTCCATCTTTGATAACTATTATAGTATCTGCCCACTCCGCTGCAAAGTCAATATCATGGGTAACTACTAATAATGTTTTCTCTCTCTCATGCAATTGGTTGATTATATTTAAGAATTCCTCTTGACCTTTAGGATCTAAATAAGCCATAGGTTCATCAAAGATAATAATTTTTGGTTCAATTGCTAATATACCAGCTATAGCAACCCGTTTTTTTTGACCATAACTTAGATTATGCGGTGGTTTATCTTTTAGATCTAAAATATTAACTGCTTTTAAAGCCCATTCTACTCTTACTTTAATCTCTTCTGAATCTTCCCAACCAAAATTTAATAACCCAAAAGCGACATCCTCAAAAACTGTTGTTGAGAAGATTTGATCATCAGGGTCTTGAAATACTAAACCAACTTGACTTCTAACCCAATCTTTGTTCTGGTGACTCACTTCCTTAAAATCAATCTTTACACTTCCTTGTTGTGCTAAATATAAAGCATTTAAATGAAATAATAATGTCGACTTTCCAGCCCCATTAGGCCCTAAAATTGCAACTCTAGCATTTTCTTCAATACACAAATTAATATCCTGTAATGCTTTAGTTCCATCCTCATATTGATAAGCTAAGTTATCTACCTCAATAATAGCAGCCACTGACTTCCCCCTTCATCTAATAAAAAATTGATATTGATAAAATAATAATTGCTATTCCAAAACTGACTTTGTGCACAAACCATTAGAAAAGTAACACGACAATATCAAAAAATATTACTGATTCAAGTCAGATAAGAAAGTATATTAACTTAATAACTTGTCTTTTTTTGATAATACTGTATATAATTATTTAGACATTTTAGTAAAAAATCCTGCTTATAATTATAATAATCTTCTCCTAACCCTTATACATTTTTCATGATTTTTATAAATTAATATTAACTTTCATTAAATTCTTTCTTAAAAGTATCAGATATAGTTAATAAGTTTTCTTCTTCTTTTAACATCGCTAATTCATCAGGGATCTCATCACTACCTCCTTCATTATCTAAACTATAATAATAATTAGTTAATATTTTAATAATTACTTCCTCTTGAGAAACCTCTTCTTGATATGCTAAATCTGAAATGAAGCCATCAATTTCGGCAGACAAATGTAAAGTAATTTCCTTAACCATTCTTTTTATCATCCTTTTCTATAATTTAGTTGTTATTATTTTAACCAATTATACTCAAAATATAACTAGGAAGGGAGGTTAGCAAATGAAAGAAAAAACTGGATCAATAAAAGAAAAAGATAATAAAGATTTACAAAAAAGATTAAAAAAATTTAAATCTTACCCTGTCCAAGACTCTATAGAATGGATGGAAAACTTTGATTAATAAAAAATAGGATAGAGTAGTAATTACTACTCTATCCTAACTTTAACTATACAATTATACCACCAAGAGCTTCTCTTAAAACAAAAATTCCAATCACAATAAAAATTACACCTGCCCCTAATTGTAAATATTCAGTAGGAATATATCGGGTAACCACTTCTCCAAAGAATGCTCCAATTAATGTAACTGTTACTAAAGCTGCTGAAGCACCTAAGAAAATAGGAATTGGAGATTTATATTGAGTCACTAATGTAAATACTGCTAGTTGAGTTTTATCTCCTAACTCCGCTAAAAATAACATCCCATAAGCCATGAGAAATAATTTCCAGTCCATAACCAACGCTCCTTAAAAATAGTTTTTAAATAATCTTTTTAATTATTAATACTATTTGTAGCCTATCACTATTTAATTCAAAAAACCATAATGTAATTCGATAAGTACTAATTGATCTCCTATATACATCATAAATCAAGTTAATGGTATTTATACGCTTTATTAAATTATACTTATTTGTTATTAAAAATATTATTCCAAATATTTTCTTTTTAATTCTTCTGCTACATCTATTAATAGACTAAATCCTTCTTCTACTCCACTTACATAGTCGTCTTGAGTAATATTACAAGTAGTTAGCATTTATATTATCAACTAGTTTTAAGTACTAACTTCTATTCAATTATCTTTGCTACTATAATGCTACCTTCATAAAGTACAATCAAAGGTAAAGCCATCATCGTTTGAGATATGATATCAGGCGGAGTTAAAATCGCCGCAAATAAAAAAGTAGCAACTATTACATACTTACGATTGTCAGTTAAAAATTTAGATGTGATTAAATTCATTTTAACTAATAAAGTTATTAATAATGGCAATTCAAAAACTAAACCAAACGGAATTAAAATACTAACAATAAATGAAATATACTTGCTTAATGAGAACATAGCTTCTAAATTAGCAGATGTAAAGCCTAAAAAGAACTTAATTCCAAAAGGAATTACTACAAAAAATCCAAAAGCTACTCCACCTACAAAGAAAAGATATGATAACGGTACTAAAATAAGTAAATAATTCTTTTCATTATCTTCAAGTCCAGGTAAAATAAAACGCCAAATATTATACAAAATAATCGGTAAAGATATTAAAAATCCAGCAAAAAATGAAACCTTCACTTGTGTAAAGAAAGCTTCAGGTGGTGAAAGATAAACTAATTCCTTTCCTACAGGATTAGTTAATATCTCAATAATCTGTGATGAATATATATAACTACCTATTGAAGCAACAATTAAAACCCCAATAGCAATTATCAATCGTTTCCTTAATTCCGTTAAATGATCAACCAATGACATCTCTTCATTTGACATAAGCATTCCCCCATCTTAAACTAAAGTTATATAATTTGCATTTTAATTTTATCACTAATCTCAGTTATTTGCAAGAGTACCAAATTTTAAAGTTCTCATTATACATGCTTTTACACAAATAGGAGCTTTACCTTCACCTAATCTGTCATAACAAAAGTCACATTTCTGCATCTTTGCATTAATTTTATCCAAGAATTGTGGTGCATCAATAGAACACACCTCTTTACATTTCATACATCCTATACATTTATCTTGATTTACATTAACAACCCCATTTTCTTTATCTTTACTAATTGCATCAATTGGACAGACTCTTTGACATGCTGGTTCTTGACAATGATTACACGAGACAGATATATTCTCCACAGATACATCAGGGAATTTACCGTTCTCTTTTGTAATCACTCTCCTATAGCTTATTCCATCTAAATTATTCCATGACTTGCAAGCTACTACACAAGCATTACAATTAATACATTTATTCTGATCAAAATAAAATTTAAGCTGCATATAACTCCTCCCCCTAATTTTTTTCAACTTCGACTAATGTAGTATGCATGGTAGCTGCTTTCGCTAATGGAGTAGGTCGAGCACTAGTTAAAATATTGACCAAACCGCCTTGATTGATAGCAACTACTCCAGGTCGAATTCGTTCTGTTACATCTGCTGCTAAAATTACTTTCCCTCGTTCATTATAAATTAGAACTTCATCCTCATCACTGATATTTCTTTCTTTAGCATCCTCTGTATTAATTTGAATAGCATCTAATTTTAAATTCTGCAATAACGGATTATCATTAAATTGAGAATGCACTCTATATTTATCATGTGGTAAAATCAACTGTAAAGGATATTCATTAATTAATTCATCATCTGGTGTTTCCCAACTTTCAATATATTTTGGTATAGGTGGTATTTCTGAATCATTTAAACTTGCTAATCTTTCTGAATAAATTTCGATCTTACCTGAAGGAGTATTAAACGGTTTACCTTCATGAATTTGCTGATAATAAGATGGTTTCAAATCCCTATTATCATTTCTATAGATTCCTTCCTCTTTAAATTCTTCATAACTATAAGGAATTTCAGATTCTTCAACAAAATTTCGCAACCATTCTTCTTTACTCTTCCCACCAGTATAATCAAAACCTAATCGAGCTCCTAATTCAGTAAAAATTTCAAAATCAGATTTAGCTTCATACATAGGTTCAATAATTTGTGGCATAAAAACTGCTACTCCATCATACTCCATAATATCTTCTCGTTCAAAGAAAGTAGTAACAGGTAGTAAGATATCAGCATACTTAGCCGTTCTAGTCATAAATAATTCATGGACTACAATAAAATCCAAAGATTTAAGTGCCTTAATTCCTTTATTTATATCAGCAGTTTGATTTAATATATTACTTCCAATAAAATAAGATGCCTTGATATCACTTTGATAGCCACCATCTTTACCTTGTAAAATATAATCAGACCAAGTATAAATAGGGAATTCAATTCCTGTTGAATTTTCAAAAGTAGGTAACCTTCCTAATCCTATATCATTAGTCTTCATATTATATTGAGGAATACCAGAATTTCCACCTTTAAGTCCTATATTACCAGTCATAGCTGCTAAAGTAGGTAACGCCCTAGAAATTTGTTCACCATAAGCAGTACGTTGCAATCCTAAACCTGGAATTAACATAGCTAAATCAGCCTTAGTATACTCTCTAGCTAGACTTTGAATCTGTTGACTAGAAAGTCCGGTAATTTCTGCTGCCCATTGAGGGGTCTTAGGTATTCCATCCTCTTTTCCTAAAATATACTTTTTATATTCCTCATAACCGATAGTAAATTTATTGATAAATTTATCATCACATAAATCTTCTTTAATCATTACATAAGCCATAGCTGAGGCTAAAGCAATATCTGTTCCTGGTTTAATTGGTAACCATTCATCTGCTAAAGTAGCTACAGTCTCTGTATGTCTAGGATCAATACAGATGGTCTTAATTCCTTTTTGTCTAGCCTGAGCAATATACCAAGAAGTATTAGTCCCAGAAGTAGTCTCGGCTGGATTCCAACCCCACATAATGATCAGTTCAGTCTCTAATAAGTCAGATTGACTGCTATATTCTATATCTCCTAAAATATAAGGAATAGCAGCATCCTTAGCCCCTTCACTTAATGAAGTAAAATCCTGTTGAACAGAACCTCCAAACATATTAAAAAACCTATTCGATAATTGTCTCCAAGTCGAATGTAATACAGTATGAACAACTCCAGAATGAAACAAATCCATCATGCTTTTATTTCCATAATTTTCTTTGATGCTAGTTAACTTATCAGCTATAATATCTAAAGCTTCATCCCAAGAAATCCGCTTGAATTTACCTTCTCCTCTTTCCCCAACTCTTTTCATAGGATATTTAAGTCGATTAGGAGAATAAACCCGCTCTCGATATGACCTTCCTTTAACACATGCTCTTAACTGTGGTGTCTCTAGACTATCATCTATTAAATTATCAGTAGTAATCTGTGTTATTTTACCGTTCTTCACATGAGCTTTAATTATACAACTTCCGCTACAATTACGAATACAAGCTGTAGTTAATATATTTTCCTCTTTCATCTAAATACCTCCAACAGCTTACTATTTTTAATTTTAGTTTACTATAAAACATTATTATATTCCTATTAAATATCATAGTCAATTATCTTCATTAATTATCATTAATAATCTTCCTTCTTCTATACTAATCATTGCTTTATTTGTACGAATGATATTACTCAATCCTAAAGTACCTCCCCTTTTAAAGATGGCGTCTTCTAATTCATATTTAAATCCTGATAAATTAACCCCTGTTGCTTTTAAGGTTATAGGGATTAAAGAAATTGTTTTATTAATTTGATCTTTAATAATCTTCTTATCTTCAATTACTTCTACTATTTCTCGGGAACTTACTAATTTTATATTAATCTTTGGATGATATAAACCATCCATTAAATATATATTTCCTAAAGTATGATCTAGCCTACCACCTAAAGCAGCCAAAACTATTATTTCATCATAATTTTGATTTGCTAACTCTTCTAAAAGAAGCTGAGTGTCTGTTTTATCTTTATCTGTAGGATATTTTTTAAAAAGAACACCTTGATTTTGATAATAATCTAGTACTTCTTTAGAAACCGAATCGAGATCCCCTACAATTAAATCAGGTTTAACATCTAATTCATAAGCATATTCAGCCCCACCATCTGCACAAAGAATAATATCATCTTGATTAATGTAATCTTGATAAAAAGCTTTATCCCCAATTAATTCCCCATTTGCAAAAACAATTGCTCGCTGCATCTTCTCACTTCCTTTAATTTCTCTCCAATAAATCTGCTGAACTTTTAAGTAAGAATATCATAATAATAATTGTAATAATAGTTTCAGGAAGCATATAGCTTAAGTTATATACTGAAGAATAAATCCATACATTCTGACTTTCCGGTGCATATTGACTGAAAAAGACCACTCCAGAAATAGTATGAACTAATAATCTCAAAGCTCCTCCTAATAATACTCCAATAATAACTAATATAATTCGTTTCTTAATCTTTGCTTTTCTTAGCCAAGTATTAATTATACCCGCTAATCCTAAAACACTGAAAGCCACTGGGTAATCCAGAACTGCCTGTATAGGATAATAAATCTTAGCTCCTAATAATAATTGTAAAACACCATATGTACTTCCTAATATCAGTCCTTCCTTAATTCCCCATCTTAAGGCAATAAAGAAAATAGGTACCATCTCTAATGAAACCGAACCACCTTGTGGTAATTCATAGATTTTAATAAAATTTAATATAGTCGCTAATGCTAAAGCAATTCCTAATTCTGTTAATTTTTTAGTTTTTAGATTATTCATTATTTTCTCCTTCCTATTTAATAAAAGACTACTCAAGGAGAGTAGTCTTTAGTATCTAACCACTTTCCTGCGCTAGCATTATCTAGATCAGGTTTAAGGGTCAGCTAGATAGCCTCTCAGCCTAAAACAGGCACCCCTAGTGTTCCAATATTTAGTTCTGTTAATCATTATAACATTTTTATTCTTTATAAACAAGATAATTAAAGGCAGTTCATTATAAAAATCTACATTAAGTTAATTGATTAGGGTTAGTACCTCCCTCTCCTCGTTGATACTTATCACGAGGGACAAAAGTTTTACAACAACTTTGATAACATTCTGTAACCGGTGATAAACCTTCTTGATTAACAATTTGATTGGTCTCTTCAACATCTATTTCATTAGGAAGTTTTTTAGCAAAATCATCACTAGTAACTAATAACTTTTCCGCAACACATAAATTTGGTTCAGACCACCATTGGCAATTATCAACAGTACAATGTACATGTGATTGTTGGGTCATTATAAAGTTCCTCCTTGGTAAATTTAATTGTTAAAAATAAATCCTTAATTATTAATTATGATTTCAATTTAAACAAATTCTATACATATTTCATATGATATAATAGGAGGTGCTCATTCTCATGACTAAAATAAAATTCAAAATTATAATGACCCTGCTTACCTTAATTCTATTTACTTTATTTTTTAATAATATCTCTTATGCAGAAAAATTTTATATACTGGAGACAGGTTCAATAGCTACAGGTGTATATAATGATATTGAAAACCTAAATGTTGTTCAAGTAGGATATGGATATAGAAAAAAGAATATCTACTATCAAGTGTTTGGCGGAACTATAAATCAAAAGCATTCTACAACTTACCTATTTAGTGAAATAGGTTACTGGAGAGATTTCACAGATTCTCTTTATGGAAAAATATCTCTAGGCATAGGATATGTAAACAATACTGATGACTATCTATCCTCTCATAATATGTTTACTGAATCTATCTCTATAGGCTATGATAATTTCTATATTTCTTATCGCCATATGTCCAATGGTGGACATCAATTAGGGAATCCTGGCCCTAATAAAGGTAGAAATATATTAACATTTGGAGTGATATATTTTTTTAAACTAAAAACAATAACTATTAAAAAATAAAGATCAGAGTAAGATTAAGATAATTTATTCACATAATGGTTTAGGAATTGAAGCTACTTAATAAAAACTTGATAGAAATATAAAAAGCCAGTAGATTAACTACTGACTTTCTATAAAAATTCTTCTTTAATTATTCTTTGTAAATCTTTTATCATATTACATTTAAACATTTGAGAATGTTTTTGAAATAATTCAACAGATTTTCTATTCCTCCAAGCTGCTTTAGGCAGTGTATTTAACCACATTATCTCTTTAACTTGTTGGTTTATATCTTTTATCTTCTGTACTGCTTTTCTTAACCTGAGGGTTTTGGTATCACTAACAATAAATACTACTGTTCTAGAAGTAAGTAAAGATTTATAATTTCGATTAAATGTTTCTAATGCTTGATTTAAATTAGTTGAACCTCCCCATCCTTCACTTTCTGCTATTATTTTTGACATCTGATTTTCAAAAGAATTATCATCAATAAAATAATCTGTTATTCGTTCTAAATCTTCTGCAAATATAAAGCTTTCAATCTCTTTAACGACACTAGAAAGCCCATAAACAAATTGGAGTACAAAACTTGAATACTTAGCCATAGAATCTGATACATCACAGATTAACAAAAATTTTGGCTTCTGTACCTTTTGACTTTTATAACTTAAATCAATCAACGAACCTCCATATTTAATATTCTTACGTAATGTAGCACGCAAATCTATCTTCTTATTCTTATTACTCCTCTTATATCTTCTAGATAATTTTGTAGCTAATTTACGCGTAAGACGTTTAATAATCTCAGTAACTTCACCCATTTCTTCATCTGCTATTTCTTTTATATCCTTAGCAAGAAGAAACTCTGATTCTTCATCTAATTTATTTACTATTTTTCGTAAAGTCTTATCTAATTCCTGATCTCCAGTTTTTTTAACATCTAGACTTGATTCTAAATCAATAAGACCATCTCTATTTTCATTTAATTTTGCTTTCCAGTATTTTAAACTACCACGAATAAAATTATTAACCATCGATTTAGTCTTTGGAGCATATAAAAGTGCTTCGCCAAACTTATCTCTAACTTGTTCACTCACCTTTTCTTTAACTTCAGGATCTAATTCATCATATAACTCTTGTTGTTCATCATCTAAATCTAATTCTAATTCTAGATCATCTAATTTCTTTTCCTTATCCTTTAAATCTTTACGTTCAATGGCATCATGAATTACTTCTTCATCATTATTATCTTCTACTTCTTTTTCGTCCATTTCAATTTCTTCAGGCATAAAAAATAAATCAAACGCCCTATCATAAATCACCTTCTCTTCATAATTTTTAACTATTAATGAACGCAAAGCAATTTTAAATTCACTTCTTTTGGCTATATTTACTATATTTAATGAATCCATAGCATCAATGGTCTCCACCAAACTAATTCTAATACCTAAACTTCTTAAAATCCGAATGAATTTAATTATATTATTTTCAATATGATTAGGAACTTTAGTATCATCCTGATTTGTCATTATATTTTCCACTTCTAATTTAGTAGGCTCATAACTCATTTTTAAATGACTCCTTTTTAAATATTCTTGAGTATTATACTAACCTTAATAATTATAATTCCATAGTAAGAATTATCTTCCTGCTTTGTTTGTTAAAGATTATTAGTCATAAGTGACTAAGTTATTAGAGACCATTATTATAACAATTATAATAAAAAAATCCTAAGCAGATATCTGCTTAGGATTTATATTAGCAAAGTATTATTTATTAAGAAAATCACTAATTGGAAATTTGAATTTATCAAACTCAACTAAAAATGAATCGTGTCCAAGTTTAGAATCTATCTCATAATGTTCAGCCCATTTCCCCATCTGCTGTAATATATTTACTACTTCTAATGATTCTTCTGGTGGAAAAAGTTGATCCGAATTAATAGTAATCAACAGTACTTTAGCTTGAATTCGACTTAAAGCTGTTGAAAATGAGTCATATCCTCTACCCAAATCAAAAAGATCCATGGCTTTAGTAAGATATAAGAATGAATTTGCATCAAAACGTTCGATAAACTTTTGTCCTTGATAATCTAAATAACTATTTATTTTAAACTGACTATCAAGGGTATAAAAATCTTTTCTTTCCAACTCTTCTCTACCAAATTTATTCTGAAAAGATTCAGGGCTTCTAAAAGTAATCATCCCAATCTTTCTAGCTAATGCCATCCCTTTCTTCGGATAACGACCAGAGCCATAATAATCTCCTTTTTGCCAATCTGGATCATTTTTGATAGCCTCAATTGCTATTTGATTATATGCTATACTTTGAGCTTTAAGTCTTCCTGGTGTTCCAATTGGTATTACCTTATCTACAAAATCTGGATACTCTACTGCCCACTTTAAGGCTTGCATACCTCCCATGGAACCACCAATTACTGCTCGAAGATGATTAATCCCTAATTTATCTAATAATGCTTTCTGTAGCTTAATCATATCTTTAATTGTTATTACAGGAAAATCAGTTCCATACTCTCTTCCTGTCTCTGGATTAATAGAAGCAGGACCAGTTGTGCCATAGCAGCTCCCTAACACATTACTACAAATTACATAATATTTATTGGTGTCAATTGCTTTATTTGGACCAATTAAATTATTCCACCAACCTACTTCTTGATCACCTGTCTGATATTTACCGGCAGTATGGGCGTTAGCTGTTAAATGATGAACAATTAAAATTACATTATCTTGATTAGAATTTAATCTACCATATGTTTCATAATTAATTTCTATAGGCCCTAACTCTTTACCGGATTCAGTCTTAAATTTCTCTTTAGCATCAAAAAGAGTCAGATTGTGTGGTGAAGTTAAACTCACCTCATCACTAATATACTCTACTTCTCTATTACAAATACTCATAACTCTCCCTTCCTTCCAGTTAAACTTAAAAACTAATCAATAGTTGCAAATGCTTGCTTTAAATCGGCAATTATATCTTCTACATTCTCAATCCCTACCGATAATCTAATTAAACCTTCAGTAATACCAGCTTCTTCTTGCTCCTCTTTTCCTAATTGTTCATGAGTAGTCGAAGCCGGATGAATAATTAATGTTCTAGTGTCACCTACGTTGGCTAAAAGTGAACATAACTCTACACTATTAATTAGCTTCTTACCAGCTTCAAAGCCACCTTTAATTTCAAAACAGACCATACCTCCAAAATTCTCTTGTTGTTTTTTAGCTAATTCATGTTGTGGATGACTCTCTAATCCTGGATATTTAATCCACTCTACTTGATCATGTTCTTCTAACCATTCTGCTACTTGTTGTGCATTTTCTGAATGTCTTTCCATACGTAAAGAGAGTGTTTCTAATCCCTGAATAAATAACCACGAATTCATTGGACTTAAAGCTGGACCTGTGTCACGATATCCTTCAGTTCTAACTTTAAAAATAAAATCTTCTGAACCAACAATAACTCCTCCTATAGAACTTCCATGACCTCCTATATATTTAGTTGCCGAATGAACCACAATATCTGCTCCTAAACTTAAAGGTTGACATAAGTAAGGAGTATTAAAAGTATTATCAAAGACTACTGTAATATCATTTTCATGAGCAATTTCTGCTACTTTTTTGATATCAACAATATTTAAAAGTGGATTACCAGGTGATTCTAAATAAAGAACTTTTGTATTTTCAGTAATAGCCTCTTCCCAGGCATCTAAATCATCTGGATCTACAAATGTAGTCTCAATCCCATACTTTGGTAAAGTCACTGAAAAGAGATTATAAGTTCCACCATAGATACATCTAGAAGAAACAATTTCATCTCCTGCCTCTAATAAACCTAATATAGTTAAATTAATAGCTGCCATCCCTGATGATGTAGCTAAAGCTGCTTCGCCTCCCTCTAAAGCTGCTATTCGCTTCTCAAATGCTGAGTGAGTCGGATTTCCAATTCTAGTATAAATATTCCCTTCTTCCTCTAAAGCAAATAATCGTGCTGCATGGTCAGCATCATTAAATACATAAGATGTTGTCTGATAAATAGGCACCGCTCTTGACCCAGTTGTTTCCTCTGGTTCATATCCTGCGTGTAAAGACAGTGTGTCAAATCCTAAATTTCTTTTTTCTTCTTTTGTCATATTTATTACCTCCATTTTTAATTAAAAATAAAAAAACCTCTTCTCTGATGAGAAGAGGTTTATAATTTATTATAATTATACTCCTCTCTCATCTCTCAACGAAAATTTTTTCGTTGCAGGATTTGGCACCATTGCATTCTAAACGAATGCCGGTTGCCGGGCTTCATCGGGCCAGTCCCTCAGCCACTCTTAATAAGAGCTTTCATTCATATTAACTTTTTACTTTAAATTATAATAACATAAATCACTAAATATGTCAACTCTATTATTCATTTTTTATCTTCATTCTTTTTTTCGACCTTATTCTTTTCATTATCAGTAACATTTAATATATCTTCAGCAATATTTAAGATTTCTCTACTTACTTTAGGAATAGATTCTCCTTCTAACCAGAATGATTCGTACCGCTCATCAATCACTTGCTTAATCTCTAACTCTAATTTCTCATTATTAAAACCACTTAACTCCTTATAACTACCACGGTCTACATAAGTCAATAGTTGATTTTGAATATCAGTTGTTAGATTTACTTCTTGCTTCCAATGAGAAATTAAAGGTAGATAACTTGGTACCACTCTTAACTTCTTAGCTATAAAAAGTGATTTCTGTTGATTAAGAAACTTAGCAAATTTATAAACAGCTTTTGTATGATCGTCCCCTTTATACTCTTCTTGTCTAAAAAGCACTAAACCTCTTACCTTTAGCGGTACTTTACTCACTTCAGGATCATTAGTAGGTATCGGTAATAAAGTTAATTCTACATTCTTTTCTTTTTTATCTCGCTGATACAAATTATTTAATAACCATAAATTAACTGGAGCAATCACTCCTGCTCTACCTTGCCAAAAATAAGGTAGTAATTTTTTATTCATCTCTTCTGGTTCTTCATAGAATACTTTATGACTACGTAAATCATCTAAATATTCAAAAGTACCTTTTAAATTCTTCTCTGTCAAAAGCAATTTACCTTCTTTAGAAACTAGTTCCTGACTGTCATTCATACTTAATAATTGATAAAACAATTCTGAATTATATGGATTAAAGATTATACAACTTTTTTTATTTAAACCTTTGATTTCTTTAGCTGTTTGGTAAAAAGTCTCCCATGGCCAGCCTTTTTCTTTAACTCTACTCAGGTCTAAATCTGTCTTAGTAAGTAATTTGCGATTCCCAACCCAAACTTGAGGTAATAACCAATTCGGTAATCCCCATACTTTTTGATCATAAGTAAATGCTGAAGTTCCTAACTGATTATAGTCTTCTATTTCATTCTCGGCAAAGAATATATTAACTGGAATCTGATATTCTTCACTTATTAATTTAGTACCAAATAAATCATTATATATATCAGGTGGTTTCCCTTCTGTTAACCTTTTCTTCAATTTATTTCTGCCTTCTATAAATGATAGTAATTCATACTTCACTTTAATATTCGGATACATATCATTAAATTCTGTAATTGTTTCTTGTAAAAACTTTTTATACTCTGCATCTTGACCAATAAAGAGGGGATAATCCCAATAAGTTATTTGATATTCCTTGTCAGCCACTAATTCTACTTTAGGATCAATTGTAAAACCTTGCTGATCTTTATAGCTAAGATAAAATGTTAAAGCCGAGGTAACAATAATAATTAATCCTATCATCCCAATTAATATAGGCCAATCAAAATTAGACTTTAATTTTTCTAGCACACCTAACCCCCCCTTTATTTAATATTTAAAATATAAAATGTATTTTCATCTCCAACTAAATCATCTTTCAAACCATAAATATACTTAAAATCTTTCATCGCTTTTTTAGTACTATCACCAAATCTTCCATCTGTATAACCAGGATCTAAACCATGTTCTCTTAATTTCTCTTGAAATAACAATACATCTTTCCCTGACTGTCCAGAACGAAGATTATGAGTTATTTTAATCGGATCTCTTCTTCCAATAATCTTTACTCTAGTACCAACATCTACCCACGAATAGAGTATCTTTACATGTCTATTAAACATTCTAATACAGCCATGGCTAGCTGCTGTTCCAATAGACCCAGGCTTATTAGTGCCGTGCATTCCATAAATTCCCCACGGTACATTTAGTCTCATCCAACGAACACCAAATCCTCCACCCCAATGAGCATCTTTAGCAATAACTGCCCACTCACCAATCGGCGATTTAGTCGAAGGTTTTCCTACAGCTACCGGGAATTTATGGTATGGTTCACCATCTGAATAAACCGTCATTTGTTTCTTATATGCATCTATTAAAAGAAAAACCTCTCCCTCTGGTGGCTTTAATTTTTCACTAGCAACTTCTTGACTCTTTCCCTTATCCAAAGCTTGAGCTAAATTTAACCAAGTTTTTTCATCAACTATTCCATCAATTGTTAAATTATTAGCTTTTTGAAATTTATTAACTGCTAAATATGTATTCCAGTCATAGACTAAATTTAATTCTCGTTTATAAAAACCTAATTCTTTTAATTGCCGTTGTAATTCCTGAACATCTTGACCTTGCATTCTTGACTGCTTTAAACCCAAAATACGAAGTTGACCACAATCACAAGTGGGTCCCGATTCAATTGCGAATATAGTTAAAGTACATCCAAAAATAATTATTAAGATCATCAATAAATTTAATCTTTTAAAAATCTAAGTCCCCTCCTTTCTTTAACTCCTGACTACTTTCATATAGTCATTGACTTTAGTATAAATAGATACGCATAAAGGACTAAGATTATACTATTAAAATAAAAAAACCTCTCAAGTTGAGAGGTTTTCCATTACTATTGATTTATAATATTCTTTATATATTCAATTGCTTCTTGATAATTTGTAATCAAACCTTGTGCCTGAGCTTCGTTTACTTCTTTTAAAATTTCACCAATTTGAGGCCCTTCTTCTATAGAAAAGATTTCTATTATATCATATCCAGTTAATAGAGGCTCTGCTGTTCTTTCTTCTACTTCTTGCCACTCTTTAATAAGCTCCTTTAAGAAGGCAAGATTATCTTTGATTTCATCCTGACGACTATTTAATAATTTAGTACTTAGAGTATCTGCTGCAGCTAATAGACAGACATCTACAACTGAAGATTCAACTGTTCTAAAGAAACGATACTTTCCTTTATCTGTTAAGTTATCAGCATAATATAAAGATAATGGCCGCATATGATATCTAATTATTTTTTTAATATATGTAATTGATTTTTTACTAAAACATAATTCTCTTAAAATCGGTTCTATATATTTAGCTCCTTCTTTATCATGGCCATAGAAATGAATTTCACCATCTATTACCTCTTCAGTGATTAACTTACCTAAATCATGAAAAAGAGTAGCAAATTTGAGTAATGGTATTTTATCACTATCGATTCTTTTATTCCAATAATCCTCTTCTAATAATTGCTCTAACTTCTTAACTGCGTATAAGGAATGAGTCCAAACATCCTCTCGATGATACTTACATTCTCCTATCTCTTTTAATTCATTAACATCAGAAATTAAATTCGATAATAATGAAAATTCATTCTCTAAATAGAACAAGTTTTTAGCCGCTCTTTTAGTATTTAATATTTTGATTAATTCATCATGAATCCGCTCCCTGGCTATATCTTTAATCATTTTAGGATTTTCTTTCATAATTACTTCTGTATTTTTTTCAATAGTGAAATTTAATTCTGCTTTAAATCTAATGGCTCTAAATAACCTAAGGGGGTCTTCTCTAAATACCTTTTTATTTACAGCTCTAATTACTCCATTATTAATATCTTCTCTACCATTCGTAGGGTCAATCATTTTCTTAATCTTATACCCCTGATTAGTAAAATTTATAGTAGACAAAGAAATAGCTACAGCATTTATAGTAAAATCCCTATTAAGCAAATCCTCTTTTATGGAATTGCCAACTACTGGAGTAAAATCATAAATCATATCATCTATAACAACTCGATAAATATTATGCAAATCATCCAATACCACAAAACTACCATTTACTATGTCACAAAATTCTCTTGCGACTTCTTTTACTTGGACATTAATAGCTAAATCTATATCATTACTTTCTCTATTTAATAAGTAATCACGAACAAAACCACCTACTAAATAACCATCACCTTCATACCGATCTAATATTTTAATGATTTGATTAATATATTTCATGATTAACTTCCTTTCACAAGAATAATTATTCTATTTGACAGATTTAATAATTACTTTACTATCTCAACAAAAACATCTACAAGATTCGGATCAAATATACTCCCGGAAAGGTTTTCAATTTTTACTATAGCTTCTTCTTCAGAAATAGCTTCTTGAGAATATCTTTCTATATCTATTGGATACTCTACCTCATGAGTCATTGTGTCAAACGCATCTATAATATGTATAATTCTAGATATTAAAGGAATCTCCTTATGTTTTAACCCTTTAGGAAATCCACTTCCATCCCAGTGTTCATAATTATAAAAAATATAACTAGCAATCGGCCTTAATTCTTGAAAGCTAGTAAGTATATCATAACTTGTCTCAGTATGTTCTTTAAAATCATAGGCAATTTCTACATTATCATCTGATATTCCATCAGAATTAATTAATTTACCTATGTCATGAAATTTAGCTAATAATGATAATTGTTTTAATTTATGATTTTCTAGATCTAATCTCTCTCCCATTATTTGAGCTAAACTTACTATTTGTGGAGTATGACCTACTGCTTTATAATCTGTACTTTCCAATTTATTAATTAACATCTTTAATAATTGACTATCTGAATTATTCTTTTGAACCTGCTTATCTTGATACATCTCTTCTTCGGCTTCTTCAAATACTTCTTCAATATATTGATCAATATCTACTTTAGTAGCACAACCTAACCCAATTTGTAACGGAACAAAACTAAGGTTTTCATTCTTAACCTTTTCTTTAATTCTTTTAATAACTTCCTGAGCTTCTACTTTACTAGTTTGCGGTAATATAATGCCAAATTCATCACCGCCCCATCGGGCTATTATATCACATTTTCTAGTAGATTCTTTAAGTATTTTTGCTATTTTTTTTAATAAATTATCTCCTGTTTTATGACCAAGAATATCATTAGTAAGCTTTAATCTGTTAGCATCACCTATAATTATACTTAAAGGAAGTTCCCGTTGAGTATCTAATCTTTCTAATTTCTCATCATAATATTTTCTATTATATAAACCTGTTAAAGGATCACGATAACTCATATTCTTAATTTTTTCTTCTTTCTTCTTACGTTTAGTAATATCAATAAAAGATACAATTATCTTTCCTGTGTCAGGTATAATGTTTACTTGAACTAATATGCTTCTTATCTGTTCCCAGTTATCAAGAATTTTAATTTCATATTTATTGGGGACTTTTTTAGTTGCGCTCTTGCTTTGGAGACGACATTCTTTTACTGATTCTAAACCATCTTCACTTGCTAGAAAGTCTTCATAACCTTTACCGACTAACTCTTCTTTAGAATAGCCAGACATTTCAACTAGCTTGTTATTAACAAGTTCAATTGTACCTGACCTATTAAGAATCATAGTAGATGTACTTGTATTTTCAAATAAAGTTCGATACATCTGTTCTTGCTCTTTCAATCTTTGCTCTAATCTCTTTTCATTAGTAATATCTTTAGCCAAAGAAATGACTTTAAAAATATCACCATTCGTATCATATAAAGGTTGATTATACCATTCACAAGTAATTATACCACGCTTTTTTGTGAAATTCTTATTTATATTTGCTATATTAATATACTTTAATGTGTCATCTGTAATTTTATCCATATCTTCAATATTAGGATTTAAAACTAAATGTTTTAATATATTCTTTCCAACCATCTCTTCTTTACTCCAACCAAAAATCTTCTCTGCATACTTATTCCAATCAGTAATTTCAAAATTATTATCCCAAATAATAAATGCTAAGGGGGCATTATTATAGATTTTTTGATATTTTTCTTTACTTCTAATTAACTTTCTATTTAATGATTGAATTTTTAAATAATTGTCTTCAAGTGCTTTATTTTTCTCTTTAATCTTTTCTTTATTTCTTTTAACTTTTTCTAAAATTCTACGAATAAATAAATACCCTATTACACCATTAATTAAAACATAAATCATACCTTTAATCGTTTGTAATTGACCAATAAATATTTGATTTACTAGCAAACGATTTATTAATTTATCAGAAAATAGAATCCAACTAAAACCAACCAATATATATATAATGAAAAATTTCACTTCACTCTTTATCTTCAATCTATATTTTCAACTCCTCTTATTAAAAGTATAAACTAATAATAATATATGTTATCAACTTTACAATTCAATATTAGACATTATGATATAAATATCCTTTTTTAATACAAAAGAAAAATAAAACTAATATATACAACATAATCAATCTAGATACACGATGATTTTGCAGGATATCTTATACTATAAATTGAAATATGATAGTATATAACTAATTAGCATAGAAAGGAGTCTAGTAATATGGCTAAATTCACAGAAGCTCAAATATTTAAATTTCTAGGAAAGTTAACAAATAAATGGGGAACCGGACATGATAGTATTACTAAAATTCTAAATAAGGTAGAGAATTTTTTACAAAAACAGAGTGAAAAAATTGAATTTTTAGATCAAGTACGAATTTTAGTTTCTATGTTAAAAGATCATTCAAATCGTGATTACTATATTGCAGATGAACATTTAGGATTAATTATTGCCTGTTTAGCTTACCTAGTCTTACCAACCGATATAATCCCAGACTTTATTCCTATAATTGGCTTTACTGATGATGCTGCTGCTTTTACTTTAGTCTTAAATCAACTTAGCAGTGAAGTTTCTAAATATAAAACTTGGAAGAAAGAAGAGACGAATGATGAAGAATTAGATGATGATATAATTGACATTTAATTATAAAACTTAAAAAGCTCGAGAACAGATTGCCTCGAGCTTTTCTCATTCTCTACTATTCACCTACTTGATTAAAATGAACATTTCTATTAGTCTTATATCCTCCAAAATCAATATATTGAGCTACTTTACATTCTGGGTTTAAATCTACTCCTTCTAATACTTCTTCTTTAAAGACATTAAAACCAGTACGGTCAACAATATAGCCAACATGTTCTTTCGATAGACTGCGATCAATATATCTATCAATATAGTTATAAGTGTTATTAATAACATCAATAATAGCATCTTCTGTTACCCATTCTAAAAATGGTTTAGCTAAACGAGGATTTCTTTTTCCTGTTCTACCCATAATTAATAATTTATAATAATTTTTACTTGTATCTCGTTTCCAAGCGTTAGTAGGACAATCATTAATACATCCTCCACATCCAATACACTTCGTCTCATCTCTAATTACTTTATAATTTTCAAAATGCAAAGCACCGGTTGCAGTTTTTTGACACTTATCCACACAAGCTCCACAACTGATACAACGATAAGCATCATACTCTGGTTTAGCCATACCTACAATTCCAAAGTCCTGCATATGAGCCTTAATACAATCATTTGGACACCCGGTTAAAGCAATTTTCACATGATAATCATTAGGAAATATATTTCGTTCAATTCGCTGAGCTAATCTAGTAGTATCATAATTAGCAATTCGACAGACTCTATTTCCTATACAAGCCGACACATTACGTGTACCAGCAGCAGGATATCCATCCTCAGGGTTACCAATTTCAACTCCAATAGCTTCTTCCATTCCTTCTAAAATTGGAGCAATTTCCTTATTAACTTCTTGAACTTTATCCATAGGAATCCCTAAAATCTCAAATCCTTGTCGAGTTGTAATATGAATATCTCCATTTCCATATTCCTCAGCAACCTTTTGAAGAATAGAAAGATATTTAGCTTCTAAATGACCACCAGGAACTCTAACTCTTAATGCTGTAATTCCTCGTTGTTTAGTAATCCTATATGCATTCTTTTTAAATTCTTTAACATTTAGCGACATAATCTTTCCCTCCTTAGTCTATTAATTCTTTTGCTTCACTATAGTTAAATACCGGTCCTTCTAAACAAATATAAGTGTCATCTATCTTACAATGACCACATTTTCCTAATCCACAATGCATCTTTCTTTCATAAGAAACCCAAATTTGCTCTTCTGGAATACCAAGTTTTTTAAATTCCTTTACTGTATACTTCATCATTATTGGTGGACCAACCACTACTACCTCCATATCTGAAACTGCTGATATTTCAATTTGAGGTACATATTCTGTAATTAAACCTGTATTCCCTTCCCATTTCTCAGTGCCTTCATCAACTGTAATTAATAAATCAATAGATTCTTTCCAGTTATCGATATCTCTTTTAAATAGAATACTTTCAGAATTCTTAAATCCTGTTAATAAGTTAAATTGTTTTAAATCATCTAAGTTATTATAAAAATAATTAATCATACTTCGTACTGGAGCTAACCCCGTTCCACCTGCAGCAATTACTAAATCTTTATTTTTAAACTTATCTATAGGAAAACCATTTCCATAAGGCCCTCGGATTCCAAGATGGTCTCCAATCTTTAATTCATGAATTTTATCAGTTAATTTTCCAACTCGTCTAATAGTTAAATCTAACCACCCATCTCCAAAATCACTAACAGAAATTGGAGCTTCTCCATAACCAGGAATAGAAACTTCTAAGAATTGTCCAAAAGTAGGTTCTAATTCTGTGTCTAACCGAAAAGTATATTCAACATCTGTTTCTTGAATGATATCTATAACCTCTGCATGTTCAGGTAAATAAGGATTATTACTCATTTAAACTCCCTCCTCAATAGCTTGATTTAACTTCTTAATTGCTTCTAGAAATGAAATATATTTTGGACAAACCTCTTCACAACGTCCACATCCTACACACATATTAATTCCAAATCGTTTACGAAAGTCATAAATTTTGTGAAGTGTCTTAAATCTCATTCGATCACCGTATTCTTCTCTAAAACGATGTCCTCCAGCCATTTCAGTATAACCATCAATATGGCATCCTACCCATACTCTTCTTCTCTCTCCGGCATTTTCATTATCACGATAAATAATATCTTGCATCGTCCAGCAACTACAAGTTGGACAGACAGTATTGCAACGACCACAAGCTATACATCTACCACTATATTCTTTCCAAATCTCCGACGTAAAAATATCTTGATTAATTTTTTCTAATTTAGGCATTTTAACTTCTTGTTTATTCTTTTGAATAAATTGTGGAGTAAAGCCTACTCTCTCTTGCTCCATAAAGATGTTATTTAATGCATCATCTTTAACTTCACATAAAATATGATCAGCTTCTTTTCGTAAAAATAAAGAATAATTATCAGTTTCATTCGTATCCATTGTTACACAGAAACAAGAATCAAATCCTTCAGTACATTCCATAACTACAAATTTAACTTTCTCTCTCAATCTCTTATAATAAATATCTTCTTCAGAACCATTATCTAAGAATATCTTATCTAAACGTTCAAAACTATTTACTTCACATGGTCTTAAGAAAATAAGAATATCTTTATCATCTATTTTAGGTTCTTTATATTCGTCTTCAGTAAAGTAGAATAATGTTTGAGTAATAGGAAAAACAATTTCTTTAGGAGAAAACTTTGTTTTACTATTAAATTCAATATCACTTAAAACTTTAATCTCATCATAAACTAGTAAGTCTGTATCTGAAAAAGTGTCTTCTCCCTCTTTTATTGTTGGTGCATAAATTTTATATTCATCAGTCAGTTGCTGTAATTGATTATTAAATTCTTCTTTAGTTAATTTGTATGACATATTCTCCACCTATCCTTTCTATATATTAAGCGGCTTTCTTAATATTTCGATTAGCCTTTTGACTAGCACTTAAAGGATTGTTAGACACATACCAATATAAAGCACCAATTAGTAAACCTCCACCAATCATATTACCTAAAGTAACAGGTATTAAATTTCTAATATATCCCATAACAGTAATTGCTTCAGAATGTGGAGTTAATAAGCCCATAGCCAACAAACTCATATTGGCAATACTATGCTCAAATCCACTACCAATAAATGCTAGCAAACACCAAAAAATTAAGATCAGCTTTGAAACCTCATTTTTAACTTTAATACTCATCCAAACTGCTAAGCAAACTAGCATATTACACAAAATCCCTCTAAAAAATAATTCATAAATAGGAGCATTCATCTTACTAGCTGAAGCTTTTACAATAAAAGCACCTGTAGCAGTTCCTTCTGCTATTAAACCAGTCTTAAAAATTAATAAAGCAATTACAATGGAGCCAGCTAAATTACCTAAATAACACCAAAACCATAACTTTAATACATCTTTAAATTTAACCTCTCCAGATAACCAGCCGATTGTCATCACTAAATTATTTCCAGTAAATAGCTCGGAACCAGCAAAGATGACTAAGGTTAAAGCAACTCCAAAAGAGCTTCCCATGATTAGTTTTACAAAAGGTGAATTAATAGCTACTAACGGCGCTCCCACAGAAAAGATAAGCATAATTCCCAATCCTACAAAAGCACCAGCAAAAGCTGATAAAATAAAATATTTCATTAATTGATTATTCATAAAGTCTACTTTCTTTTTAGCTGCCATAGCAACTTTATTAGTAGTTTTTGTAAACATCCATATCTCTCCTCTCAATTATATAATTGTATTGTGAAGATGTGAACTATCCTCTACAAAAAAATATTTTAAATCCCTTGTGACGATCATCACGATACTCATGATAACATATCATTTTTCGACATGGTGTGACAAATCTCACTTTTTGTAAATTTATTTTTGATTTTTTTAGTAAATTAAGGCTAATATCTCAATGAAATCCTTCACTTAAAAATAATGTCTAGAATAGAATAAAAGTAAGAAGGTTTTAAATAATTAAGCGAAGGAGGTTGTAAAATGGAATATGTAGTTAAACGTGGTGACACTCTCTATAAGATTGCTCGTCGTTTTAATACTACTGTGGCAGAAATTGTTGAGGCTAACCAACTACAAAATATTAATGTTTTAGAAGTAGGTCAAGTAATAATTATTCCAGTAGAAGATCACGAAGATATGGAAGAAATTATTGAAGACCGAGAGGATATTATTGAAGAAGATGTAACTGTTTTACCAACACAAAACTTTGATTATGAAATAGTAAACGGCCTATTAATCATACTCTTTACAGATGAAGAAAGTTATGAACAAGGTGAAAATATTAGGCTTAACTTAGTAAAGGTTAATATTAGTCGGTCATCAATTGCCCTAAATTATAATTCAGGACAAAGGTTTGAATTCATCGCTAGAAAATCTGGACGAAGAATCTGGACTTGGTCACAAGACCGTTCTTTTGCTCAAGTTACTAAGAGAATTACCTTAGAACCTGAGGAAGCAGTAGTATACCGGGCTATCTGGGACCAACAAAATAATAATAATCAACAAATAGAAACAGGTAGGTACCGAATTCAAGGTTGGAATACAGCCCAACAACTTGAAGATAATAAGTTAGATATATTCCTTGAGATTGAATAATTAATATGAATCTATTTGCACATTTAAAAAGAGTTAGCAAGATATCTTGCTAACTCTTTCTTTAAAATATTAATAAATCATCATGTGATTTAAAATATTTTCCAGGAAATGTAAGTTACAGTTTGAATTCTTCAACTAAATTCTGTAATTCTTGAGCCATTCCAGATAACTCTTGAGAAGCATTTGCTACTTCCTGAGCCACATTCTCTATATCTTCTGAAGCTTCCATGACTTCATCACTATTTTTAGCTAAATCTTGAGTAGATGCTGCAGTCTGCTGAATATGCGCTGAAGTGTCTTCAATTGAACTTTTTATTTTCGTAAATATTTGTCCTGTTTCTATTGCAATTTCCTCACCTTTTTTAGATTCATTTTCGACTTGCTTAATTGCCTTTAAACCACTACTTGATTTCTCCTGAGTCTCTTTAACTAAATTAGCAATCTCATTAGTAGCTTTTGCGGTTTCTTCAGCTAACTCTCTAATTTCTTCTGCTACTACAGCAAAACCTTGTCCATGTTCTCCAGCTCTAGCAGCTTCAATAGCTGCATTTAAAGCTAATAAATTAGTTTGATCAGCTATATCATTTATTAACTCTACAATTTGTCCTATCTCCTGTGATTTATCATCTAGACTACTGATAGTACTTACAGTAGTTTTTATCTTCTGATTAATTTGTTTCATACCCATTTCTGCTTTAGCAACCTTTTCATTACCAACTTGAGTTTTTGAATTAGCCTCCTGTGCAATCCCAGTCACTTGTTGACTACTAGCTGAAATTTGCTGAATACTAGCAGTCATCTCTTCGATATTCTGCATACTGGTCCCAATTACAGCATTACCTTCTTGGGCAGAAGCCGAAAGTTCTTCACTATGTGCTGATAAATTTTCTGTCGTATCTACTAAACTACCAATCATCTCTTTTAATTTCTGATGCATTTTATTAAGTGAATCAATTAAATTACCTACTTCATCATTAGTCTTTACTTGAAGTTTTTCTACATTTAAATTTCCATTAGCAATCTCTGTAATGAATTCCATAGCCGATATTATTGGAGCAGTTATTTTCTTACTAAAGAAGCTAGAAAATAAAAATACTAAAATTAAAATGACTACTATACTTATTATTGCTACTTTAAGCACTTGTTGTTGGAATTGATTCATGAATTTTAAACTTTGACTAATTCTAATCATCCCTTGAATTTCATTACCTGATGGATCATACAACGGATGAAAAGTTTCTAAAGCACCATTCTGATTAGCAACTTGTACCCGTTCATTACCATTCTTAATCTGTTTAAATATTGAAGAATCTTCTAAATTAGTTCCGACTTTATCTTGCTCTTCTTCTCTAGATGTTTGAATTAACTTATCTTTTTTATAAAAAGCTATATTTCCAGAAATTAAATCACTAATATCCTTTAACATATCATCATTTAAATTAAAACCAATCTGAAAAGCACCTATAACTTGGTCTTCTCTATTCTTAATTGGAGCAAAGCCTCTAACAGCTAATCCACTCTTGCCAAGTGCAAATCCACTTACTGCTTTTCCCTGTAATGCTGTCTTAATGGCTTGATTATCACTTTTATCATCACCATACTTATCTACATTATGTCCTCTAGTAAAAACAATACCATCTTGGTCTTCAAATTCAAAAACCGTTATCCCTTCTTCTTTTAAACTCTTAAAGATCGGTTTAATTCTTGCGTTTAGCACATCACGATTCTTATTTTTGAATTCAAAAACAAGCATATCATCTTTAGCATACTTTTTAGCTAAGGATAATGCTCGTTCCTTCTTATCTTTGAAATAATAGTCAACAGTTTTAATTGCTTGATCCATATTCATTTCTACAGTATCATCCATACCTTCTTTAGCTTGTCCATATAAAATGACAGAGACTATTAATACTGGAATAACTGAAATTAAGATTAAAACACTTAATAATTTTTTGCGTAAGTTCATATTTTTTAGCATAAATTTCCCCTCCAGGCTCTTATTTAATTTTATTTAGAAACTATTTATATCTAATACAATTATTACTACATATAACTACTTATCTCCTGCTTAATATATTGAATTATAACTTTATTAACAAAATGAACAATAATCTGACTTTATTAATTACTGCTATAGCTAAAATTACATTCTAAATAAAAAAACGGCCCCAATATGGAGTCATTTTTATTTAAAGAGAATTCAAATTTTCAATTATATTCAAAGAATATTTTATAATCTTTGTAAAATTTTCTATTTGAATATTTTCATCAGGTGTATGTCCATGATTAGTACCTAGACCAAAGTTAAAAGTAGGAATACCATAATCATTAAAAATATTTGCATCACTACCTGCTCTAGTAGTAATTAATTCAGGAGTAAAATCTAATTCTTTAGCAGAATCAATAGCTAACTGAATAAGTGGAAGATCTTTATTAAGTTTAAATGGTGAAAATAATCGCTCAATTTCAAATTCTACCTCTGCACCATATTCTCTAGCTGTGTCTTTGAAGATTTCTATCATATGTTGTATCTGTTTTTCTAATTTTACTTCATCTCTACTACGAACTTCTCCTACTAATTCTACTTCATCTGGTACTATATTAGTAGCTTTTCCTCCTTTAATAATCCCTATATTAGCTGTTGTTTCTTCATCAATCTTGCCTAAATTCACTTTAGCAAGGGCAGTACCTGCAATTTTAATAGCATCAATACCTTTATAAGGTTCCCTCCCAGCATGAGCAGCCTTCCCTTTAACTATTATTTTTATTTCAGTTTGAGCTGGGCCTTCTGTGATAATAGTACCAACTTCTTCACCTGAATCATAAACTATTCCGTAATCAGCATTTAATTTATCAACAGCTAAATTTCTAGACCCTAGTAACCCTTCTTCTTCACAGACAGTAAATACTACTTCAATATCTCCATACCTCAATTTTCTTTGCTTTAACTCTCTTAAAATCGTTAAAATCATTGTGATCCCTGCTTTATCATCTGCACCTAATATAGTTTCACTTTCACTAAAAATAGTCCCATCTTCAATTACTGGCTTTACATCCTGTCCAGGTTTGACAGTATCCATATGAGCTGATAGTAATAATGTTGGTAATTCTGGATCACTACCTTTTAATTTAGCAATTATATTACCTGTATTATCTTTAATATCACCCTCAATATCATTTTGAATCTTATCTGCAACATTATCTTCATTAACTTCTAAACCTAAATTAAGCAATTCCATCTTTAATTTATCTGCTATTGCCCTTTCTTGTCCCGATTCACTATCAATCTTAGTTAATTCTATAAATTTATTTACTATATTCTCTTCTTTAAACATCTCTCTCCCCTTTGAGAAAATCAAATATTCCCTGCTATTATATTATTATTCATTATAATATATAATATTGTTCATCAATATTACTCATTTATCCTGCTTTTGATATCATTTTTAATAATAAAGTATGCAAGAATTAGACAAACCCTAGTAATTTAAATTACTAGGGTAAAAATCAAAATTATATAGTACTTTAGAATAGAATTCTCATTATAGATATTATCTTATGACTTAAATAAATTTATTCTATTAAATTAGTAATAACATAGTAAGTATAGTAATTTTTTGATTATAATTTAATATACATATTATATAACCATTTTTAGTAATCAATACCATTAATAGGTGATTTATAATCATTTACATAAAGGAGGGTTATATTTGTTATCATTATTTAAAAAAGGAAGATTAATCTTTAGACTACAATTTATTAAATTATTACAGAGATTAGATATATGTATCTCTAAAAATATCTCTTATATTGGAAGTAATGAAGCTTTACCGCCACCTTTATCTACTGAAGAAGAAAGTTATTTACTTTCTAAGTTAGAAAATGGGGATGATGCAGTACGTAGTGTATTAATTGAACGTAACTTAAGATTAGTGGTTTATATAGCTCGCAAATTCGAAAATACAAAAATAGATCTTGAAGATTTAGTCTCCATTGGGACCATAGGTTTAATTAAAGCAGTCAATACCTTTGATGTTAGTAAGAAAATTAAGTTAGCTACTTATGCCTCTAGATGCATAGAAAATGAAATTTTAATGTATTTACGTCGTAATAATAAGAGGAAATTTGAAATTTCATTTGATAAACCTCTAAATGTAGATTGGGATGGTAATGAATTAAAATTATCTGATGTACTCGGTACTGACATTGATTTAATCTACAAATATATAGAAGAAGATGTGGATAGAGAATTATTATTACAAGCTATGAAAGTATTAACAAAAAGGGAGAGAAAGATTATGATTTTACGATTTGGGTTAAGTAAAGATAAAGAAGAAATGACCCAAAAAGAAGTAGCTGATATTTTGGGAATTTCTCAATCATATATCTCTAGACTGGAGAAAAGAATTATTAACAAACTCCAACACCAAATTTCTAAGATGAAATAATCTGTCCCGCTCCCTTCTTCTTTCTTTACTAATTTTTAAATTGATTAACTTCCCACTGTAACTCCTGTGCCATACTTAGTAATTTTTGTGATGCAGCTGTGAATTCGGAAGATACCTCTTCAATTTCAGCAGTTGCATTTATCATTTGATTACTATTATCAGCTTTAACAGTTTCATTAATATCTGTCATACTGTCTACTGTTTTCTCAATATTTTCACTACCAATCAGTTTTCAAAATATAGTAGATTAACCAGTGAAAAAATCAAAAATATTCCCTAAAAGACTACTTTTCCCTTTTTTATATAACTCAGTATATCCACAATCTGTGCAAACTACAGCTATAAACTTCTTATTTTGAACATCAAATATTTTGGAAAAAACACCACCTGCAGCTCTAATTTCATCTCGTTCATAGGAATTAGACCCACACTTTGGACATTGATAATTCCTAACCAACCTTTCCACCTCCTACTTTACTAACCCATATAAAGAATAGTACAATTTTTCCCCCTATCTTTAGCAGATAATAAGGCAATATCACTAGCCTCAATAATATCCTGAATATGATTCCCGTCTTCTGGATAAGTAGCAACTCCCAACGATGCTGTAATTTCAGAATAAGGAGAATTGTCTAATTGACTTATCTGCAATCTAATTCGCTCTGAGATAGTTAAAGCTCTTTTTTTATTACAATCTTTTAATAATACTACTATTTCTTCGCCACCATATCTATATACTTTATCGCCATCCCTTACACTATTCTGAATAGCCTGACTAACTTTTTTTAAAGTAGAATCTCCTATTTTATGACCAAACTTATTATTAAACTCTCTAAAATTATCTATATCAATAAAAATAATTGAGTAACATTTATTATTTAATATCTTAGTATCTTTTTCAAATGTCCTACGATTAAATAATCCAGTTAATTTATCAGTCTTTAATTTTTGATTTAATTCTATATTATACCTTTTCAAAGAAATATATTTTTCCAATATTTTATAAAATGCAAAATAGTTAATCAGTCCAAAAAAAGCACCTGTAAGTATAAAATAGACCAATTGATTATGAGGCATAATTAGATAATTACATGCTAATCCATAGATAACTCCTAGCATAAGATTACTTATAAAAATAAAAAATTTTACATGTTTTTTATTCTTCCACATCCTACCCCTCATCTCTAATATATTTTGGCTCGTGTCTAAAAGCACACCTTACTATATTATCTTCCATTTAATGTAAAATTATACATTATTTTAATATGACCTTCTTTACTGATGCTTTTTAGTAAAATTAGTGACAAAAATCACAAATTAATTATGACATTAGTCCCAAAAATAAAAGCATACCTTTAAAGGTATGCTCATAAACTCTTTAGATTCTATTTTTAATTGTAGCCCAATTCTTCTTAGTTAAAAAGCTTTCTTCCACTTGTTTTTCCATTTCTAAAAATCGATCATAAGGAATACTAAAAGAAAGTATATCTTCATCAATAAATTTTCTAGCTGAAGGATCAGTCAAACCAATAAGCGCTTTTGGTTCTTCTGTTTTTCCTTGTTCTAGGACTTCTAATATTGTACTATGACAACCTGCTCCAAAAAATGTTGTTACATTGTCTTTTGTAGGTTTATCATAATTTGCAAGATAAACTAATCCAGAAAGTTGGTCAGCATTTACTAAAAAGATAATTCCCTCTGGTGTTTCATCTTCAGTTATCTGGTCTAAAGGCTTTAAAACAACGTATTCTTTTGAAACTGAAATATTAGGAAGGCTTTTAATAAAGCTTTTAGCATACTCAGGAGTCTTTTTGTAAAATTCTCCTTCTCTATCTATTCCCTCACCTGTAGAAAGAAAGTATTCAATCTCTCCCATTTCATAATCTTTAATGCCTAAACCTTTTCCTCCACCTTCACATCCATAGGTCTTTTCATCAAATACAACAGTATAACCTTCTGTGGCTTTATTTAACATTGCCACAACACAACCCCATTTTCCTTCTTTAAATTGTAATGCATCGTCTGGTCTTTGATCTATTAATAATATAGCAACCGGAGAATTATTTAATTTTATGGCTTCAGCTATCTTACTTTTCATAATATCCCCTCCTTTATAATTAATTGTATGCATCTTATTTATAAATACCTTAATAGTTACTATAATTCCTGCAACCAAAAAAGAAAATACCTAAAACTCTTATACTCTAAAGAGCTTTAGGTATTTAATCTTTAGTTATTCTCTTCCTCCTGTAATATTTCCACAGCTAATTTCTGTAATCTTCCCTTTAATTCTTGATAATCCTCTTCAGATAACTTGTTCATTTGATAATCTAACTCTATTTCACCTAATTCTGAAAAAACAGCCTCTTTTTGTAATTCGATATCCTCTTCTAAGGAGGATAACCGTTCTTCATAATCTAATTCATTAATCTCATCACTCATTATTATAGGATATCCTATTAAATAAAGCCCCATGATCCCAAAAACAATACCAGTTATTAAACTCATGTTATATCCTCCTTAGATTATAAGTATTTCTTTAATTCATCATTTAATTTTTCTTCATATTCTTCCTGCTCTTCGGAACTTATTTGCAATTCTTGCTTCGAATTATTATTTACTTCATAAGCTGTCTGCCATTTCTTAGTAAAGTAATAGAGGAATAATCCACCAATTAAAATTACTAAAAAGGGTAAAATCCACGCTACAATTAGATTAAATCCTTCCTTAGTTGGTGCTGCGTATACTTTCTCACCATATTCTTTAATAAAGGAATCAATAATCTCTTCTTTAGTCATTCCTTTATCTATCATTTTAGAAATTTGGTCTCTCATCTGTTGACCAGTCTCACTTGGACAGACTGAAACTAACATATCATGATTAATCACCATTAGCTCACTACCTACTTCTTTTACTGTTAAAGCATAACTAATTCCTGAAGTAAAAATGACTATTATGCTTATTAAGACCGAAGTAGCAATCATCTTTTTAGCCATCTCTATGCATCTCCTTTAACAACTCAATAGAACGTTGTCTCTTATCAGGCCAAACTGCAATTAAGGTACCGATGATTAAAATATTTACTCCAAAGAATAACCAACTGATTAAAGGATTAATAACAACTTTAAATATAGCTTTTTGACCACTATCTGTCCAACCAGCTAAAATCAAATATAAATCCTCTTTAATACTACTCTTAAAATCAACTTCCGAAGCAGGTTGTTCTGATGTTTTAAAATATTGTTTTGCTGGCCTTAAGGTAGTATAGGGCTTTCCATTTCTTCTCACATCTAAATCAGCATAAACTGTAGTCTTGTTGGGATCTTCATTAATTTCTAAGCCATTATATGTAATATCATAATCATGAAATTCAATGACTTCTCCTTTATTAACTGTAACTTCCATCTCTTTTTGGTAGGCACTAGATCCTGTAATTCCAATCACCATAATAATCACAGCTAAATGAACTATATAACCGCCATATCGCCGTCGATTACGACTAATTAATCTGAATAACGAAGTCATAACTCCTTCATCTGTCATCTTCATCCTCACCTTAACTCCTCGATAAAACTCTAGAATGATTGTTATCAGTACAAAAATACAAGCTGTGGTAGCTAATAGTGGATATAAGCTTGTAATATTTAAAATAACATAAAGCCCTAGGGCAAAGATAATACTTACAACAAAAGGAATCATGAAATTCTTCTTTAAATTTTCAAATGATGATTTACGCCAAGCAATTAAAGGACAAATTCCTGTTAAGATAACTAGTAAGATTCCAATTGGCACAATTACTTCATTAAAAAATGGCGGTCCAACTGTAATCTTAACGCCTCTTACTGCTTCGGAAATAATAGGATAAATTGTTCCCCAAAAAGTAGCAAATGCTGCTCCTACCAATAATAGGTTATTGAATAAGAAACTACTTTCTTTAGATAATATAGATTCAAATTCATTTTCACTCTCAAGTGTTTTACGATTTATAGCAAACAAGTTAAGAGCTCCTGCTAAAACAACTCCCATGAAGATCAAGAAATATAATCCAACATCAGATTGACCAAAGGCATGGACAGAGGATAATATTCCACTTCTAGTTAGGAAAGTTCCGAATAATGTTAAAACAAATGTGATAATTATTAATAATACATTCCAAACCTTTAACATTCCTTTACGTTCTTGAATCATTACTGAATGTAGAAAAGCTGTACTAGTTAGCCATGGTAATAAGGAAGCGTTCTCTACCGGATCCCAAGCCCAATAACCTCCCCAGCCAAGCTCTACATAAGCCCATTGACCACCAGAAATTATACCGATACTTAAGAATAGCCAAGCAACCAATGTCCATCTTCGGGTTAACTTAATCCAAATAGCACCTGTCTTCTTTAAGAATAAAGCTGCCATAGCATACGCAAATGGTACTGTAAAGCCTACATACCCTAAGTATAATGTTACTGGGTGAATTACCATCCCGACATTTTGCAGCATTGGATTTAATCCTTGCCCATCCTGAGGAACAAATCCTAGCTCAGTAAAAGGATTAGCTTCAAAGTTCAGTAATGTTGCAAAGAATAAGCCAATCACCATTATAATCAAACTAGCATATGGTCTCATCTTTGCTCCTTGAGGCTTGTTAGAGAGAGCAATTATTGCGGCATAAATTGAAAGAAGCCAAAACCACAATAGTAATGAACCGCTATTTCCAGCCCAAAAAGCTGAAATTTTATAAAATAATGGTAAAGCACGATTAGTATAATGAGCGACATACTCAATACTAAAATCACTAGTAATTAATGCATAAAGCAAAGAAATTGAAGCAACCGAAGTCAAAACGACATTAGTAAAAACCCCATTTTGAGCACTCTTTATTAATTTTTTATTCTTCTGTATTAAACCTACAATATAAGCAATTATTGTATAAACTGTAAATAGTAATGACATTAGTAAGGTAACTGATCCAACTTCTGACATTCTAATACCTCCCCTAGATAATCTTTAATTTATTTACTTTAAAATTTAATCTTCTATATCATCTATAATATCTTGATAAGTTTTTTCACTTATCTTACCTTCTAATAATAAGTTTCTAGCTTTTTTCTTTTCTTCTCTTGGACTTAATTTTTTATTATTTTTCTTCTTGTTTCTATGTTTATTCTTTGTCGAAGTTGAATCATCATTAATCATATTATAAATAAAATAGCCCATTATCCCAATAATAATAATTGCTAAAATTAATAACATTGAATTATTAGAATTCGATTCATTACTAACAGGCTGTTGACTAGCAATTGTGTCTGTATTTTGATTATTAGTTCTAGTAATAGATGGTCCAGTGTTAGAACGATCATATTTAACTGTTATGTTGACATTTTCTCCTTCATTTAAATTCACTAATTGATAAAAATGGTTTTTAAGTCCATAGCCATCAGTCTGCACTCTAGCTTCATTTAAATTAG